>JABJPQ010000705.1 GCA_018663815.1 Halobacteriovoraceae bacterium
AAAAGATTTATATTCAATTAAAGCCACTTGAAACGATGGTAAAAGATAGTATTGTAAGTTTGAATCAAAAGATTAACCAAATTATTGGAACTTTTTATGAGTTATTTTTGGCCGCTGAACTTCAAGAGTGGCGTGAGAAAAGAGAACAGTTAAAGAGTTGTGAATAAGAATGATTACTGATAATTTATTAAACTAACACCCTTACGGTACGAGGTTTAATAAAAAAATGACAGAGCAAGAGTTCAATCAAAAAGTAAAATTAATTGGCTTACTAGGAAGTGCATTTCACCAGTATGGAACAAATGCTCAAAGACTAGAAGCAAGCCTAAATCATTTAACAAAATCACTTGGCTTAAATGGAAATTTTTTCTCCACTCCCACGTATTTAACGATTTCAATTAACTCTGGTGAGGATCAAATCACTAGGCATATTAGATCGGTTCCCACAGATATTAATCTTGAAAAGCTACAAGACATTGACACTTTGGCCGAAAAAATAATCAAAGGATCAATTTCTCATGATGAAGCCACTTTGCAATTAAAAGAACTTGAACAAAGAAAACCAAGTTATCATTCCATCATCACATTACTTGCATTTTCACTTACCTCCATGTCTCTATCAGTTATCTTTGGTGGGAACTTAATCGATGCAATGGTTTCATTTTTCATCGGTAGTATTGTGGGAATCATCGGGATTTTAAAAGGATCATACACAAAGATATCAGATTCCTTTGAGTTTTTAGCATCCTTTTTTGTTTCTATGCTAAGCTGTCTCGTTTTTCACTATATTGTAGAGTTTGATTATCAAAATGTCATTATCTCCTCTTTAATTGTTATTATTCCAGGTATTACCGTAACAATCGCTATGAATGAACTAGCCTCCCACCACCTTGTTTCTGGCACGGCCAGGTTCATGGGCTCAATGATCGGTCTACTTAAAATTTCTTTTGGTGTTTTCTTAGCAGCGCAAACAAATTTACTTTTGTTCTCAAATATTGTCTCTCCACAGAGTGCTGGTATTTCACCTTGGTTTATAATCCCGGCCATGCTCATCACATCGGTGACCTTTACAATAATTTTTTGTGCTAAAAAGTCTGATTATATTTGGGTGCTCTTAAGTGGAATATTAACTTTTGGTAGTCTCAAACTTCTTAACCAAATCTTTAGTGATGTTCTTTCACTCTTTATGGCCGCTTTTATGATTGGGATTTTTAGTAACTTATTTTCTAAGCTTAGAAATCGTCCATCCTTGATCACTTTATTGCCTGGAATAATTTTTCTTGTTCCCGGCAGTTTAGGAATTAAGGGGCTTAACCTCATTTTTAATCACAACATCATTGAGGGAATTAATACTTCCATTCAAATGTTTATTTTATCTATAACAATTGTTACGGGACTTCTTATTGCGAATATCTTCTTAAGTCCTAGAGATGGGCTTTAAAGCCACTTTAAAATGAAAATGCGTAAGTAACATTTAATGAATTATCGGATTCAACAAAGTCCATTGTTGAGTTTTCTTTCGTATGATTTTTTAGATCATAACTAACTTCAAAATTACCCATGTTAAAAAATAAAGTAAACATTGTTCCTGACCGGCCTGAGATAGTACTTCCAGAGGATTCCAAATCATAGCCGAATCTAAATCCCGAGTACATTTTTGAACCCATAAATACGATTTGATCATAAAATAAGCTCAAATACTTTAACGACTCTGAATAAAGGACAGCCTTTTTATTAGAATCAACAGTAAATGCTAAATCATCTGCACTTGTAATCATAAAACGAAATGCAACTCTTTTTAGCATAATCCAGCGAGCGCCAATATTGATAGTACTAACTTGGAAACTACTCTCATCAGCAATAATACTATCAGTATTATCAAAACTAAAATCTTGCGAAACATAATTAAATAAAAAATGAACAGATTTTGAGTATCTATAATTGAGTTTAAGCCCAGTAACCAAATTAGAGTTAGAAATAAGTTTTCCCTCAGTCGAGGTCGATTTTTGTGTCCCAGTTAAGCTTTTTGAATAAAGCCCGCCACCGACTCTAAATTTATAATTAGATGCCGAGTAAGAATAAACAGGGATAAATAGTATAAGATATAATAATTTCACTTCATTATAATAAAAGATTTTATTATAATTATAAAGGTGGCCCTTTTTTCTCAGGCCACCCAATAGATTGAAATTACTTTTTAATTCTTAACAATTTTCTCTTTCTATGGAGTTTATAAAGCTCTTTATTGATTTTTCTCTCTGCTCTAGACGAAGGTACCAGATCATTATAATCAAGTGAAGCCTCCTCTCTTTGAGCCAATGCTTGAGGAAGATAAATATCTTCAATTTTACTTGAAAGGTCAATTGCTAAAGCAAAACCATTAAGACCTTTAGTTTTTGAGGTATAAACACCTGCAGCACCTACAATTCCATTTTTATTAAACATTGGCATCAAGGCAGTGGTGCCTACTTTTCTTCCAATAGCATCAAAAGTGGAAACTGGTACAGCAATGGCAATTGCTTGAGCTCCTTGAGCCAAACTTAAATAAATCTCTAACTTACCAGCTGGGATTTTGAAAACTTTGTTCTCACCAATCAAAGGAATAAATGATCCATTAGGTAACTTAACAGAGTACAATGATAAATTCACAGAATCTGAAATATTCATCTCAAGCTTTAAGATGTTTTTTCCGCTAGAATCATTCATTAAATGAACAGCTCCAACTTCCCGGCCATCCTTAGGTAGAATAATGGGAAAGCTTGAGTTGGGTAAACGTAAATTTCCAATACTTAATTCGGTAGAAATGTTGAGAAACATATCTCCATTTACAGTTGATGTCGAAACATCGACACCGTTGACCATGGGCTTAGATGAGCCACAAGCCACAAAAAAGGCAAAAGAAAGCACTAAAACAAAAGTTCTTGTTAACATCGATAAATTCATAGACAACCTAATGAGAAGCGAAGCTTCGGTAGGAGTTTCTTAAATGGCCCTCAACTTACGTACCACTACAACTAAAACGTACAACAGCAATCTAAGAATTAATTAAACGACAAAATGTCGCAAAGCACAATAGTAGCAGGGTTTTACAAAGGATACAATTGCAGACTATAAATAAAAATGTAAATATAATTAAAATCCAAGGTTTACACTATCAAAAAAATTAATTTCTACTTCGACTTCTTATCACCTTTTTCATATTTTGCTTGGAACAACCACGAAATACTCAATACCAGAGCCCAGATTGAGTGGAACTACAAACCAGTACTGATGGGAAAGCTTTTTTCTCATCATAGATTTCCAGGCCCTGGTGAAATTCCGGCTAAAAGAAACTATGAATTAAAAAAATGTTTCCGTTATGCTCACAAAAATAATCTTGCTTTTAAACCTCCCATGCAATTTCCCTTTAATCCGTTGGCAATCATTAGACTGGCTACAAAGCATGCCTCACAAATGAGGCAAGCCGAAATTATTTCATTTATCTATAAGCTGGTATGGGCTCAAGGATACGTGTTAGATGACCCTGACGTCGTTCAGAACTTACTCAAAGAGCATGGTTTTGAAGAAGCTATGTTTGAGAGGTCTTTTGCAAGAGAAGCAAAGATTGAGCTAAAACAAAATATAAATGAAGCTATAGAAAGTAATATTTTTGGTGTCCCAACTTTTAGTCTGGATAATGATTTTTTTTGGGGGAATGACTCCATGGAAGATCTTACCAACTATCTAACTGATCATGACAACTGGGATAAAGAACTCTATAATAAACTTAAAACTTAAAAGAAAGAGCTATGAGCGCAAAACTAATACAGCAACTAACAAAATTTGTTACCGAAATAATAAGTGAGACCAACGGAATTACGATTGGTGAAACCCTTGATCTTGCTTGTGCTGCTGAATTTTCCAAAGAAAATGCGGCCATCAAAAAATCATTTAATGAATTTAGAAAACTTTTGGCCGGGTTTCAGCAAAGTGATGTTGATATTAAAACCCTGCTCGGTCATCCTGTATCTGATGCTTTTAAGCTTTTTTTAAAAAAATTCCCACTGCCATACCGAGAAGAACATATTCACTTAACTGGTTCTCTTACAGCTGACTTTGTATATCCTAGACTAAGGCCATTGCTCGATGGACCACATAAAGATATCTACTGGCGCAAGATCAGAGAGATATATGGGCAAGATGTTCAAATTGAATGTGCTGAAGATGTAGATGAACTTTTAAGGTTAAAGGAGCATGAACTATTTATTCGTTATCTAGAAATCTTACTTCTACCTAAGCTTATTTTAACAGATAGAGACACCCATAGAGCAGCATCATTTCATATGGCATCAGAGCTTTATCACTCATATAATGTTGGCTTCATTCGTTTGAAGTTTACTTTTTCTAGGGCCACAACAATTGAGTCAGAACAAATACCTGGCATAGATAAACTAACAGAAGAAGATGTTGTGCTAGGTCTTTACGATGGTTTTATGGACTTTAAACAAAAAGTTCCAGCCTTTGATTTTGTATTATCCCCATGCTTTAGAAAAGAAGCTGACTTTTATGATGATACAAAGTATGACTCTAAAAAACTTCATTTCAGTCATCAAATAAACCAAATCCTAAATATTATTGAACGCAACCCTCAGCTTGAGCCTTACTTAACAGATGTTGATACTGTAGGAAATGAAAAAGAACTTTACCGTAAAGGTCATTTTCAAGATATGAAAATGGGATTTAGAAAGTTACACTATAAAGGTTTTTCTATTCGCTCCCATCATGGTGAAACCTGGCATACTTTGAAAAAAGGAGTTCAGGCCGTAGATAACTCTATGAACATTTGGCATATCAATACCCTTGAGCATGGTTTAAGTCTTGGTATAAACCCCAATTATTACTATCACTCTCTCTATCAAAGAATTATTGCAAGTAATGAAAAAAAGATTCCTGTTGAAATAAAATCTCAAGAATGGCATGAACTTAATGAAATGGACTGGAGATCTCATCAAAAAATCAGAGATAAACTATTTGCTGGTGTACCTCTTACAGTTGATGAGAAAACAATTTTTGTCAAAACTAAATTTCACACGGCCAGAGAAGTTGAGCACTATCAACACGATGTACTCAATAGAATGCTTATGAAAGGTGTCTCTTTGATTGCCCTACCCTCATCAAATAAAAGATTAACTGGATCATTTGAAGATTTTAAAGATCACCCGTTTTCTTGGTGGGAAAAAAAGGGCGTGGACTTAGGTGTCGGAACAGACAACTATATAACCCTTGATACAAATTACTTACAGGAACTGCTTATTTTGCTTTATACAGATCCTGATAGTTTAAAAATTACCAAGCTTTTAATGGTTGCTACCAAAGAAGATCGCCGACCTTATATATCACAACTTCTTTGGCAGATGAGAAAATAATATTCTCCAATTAACTTCTAGAAATCAACCTGAAGTCCAACTCCTGTGTAATCTCTGGTTCTGTTAATATCGTCTTGACCGTGCAGATCAACCTCAATAACTTCGCTTCTAAAATTTAGTAAAGTATGTTTAAGTGGTCCATACTTTGGTAAAGTGACAGTCGAGGATATACCCGTTTTTTTAATTACCCCACTCTCGTCATGAGAATATACTGAAATATTAGCAGAGTTTAAAAAGTCAATTTTAAACTCTAACCCAGTCTCAAGGCCTCCAAGCTCAGCTGTCCCCGTATCATAAACTTCACCATCTCCATAGTATTCTGACTCATGAAAATTAGCTCCAAAAAGTTCTTGGTGTTTGTCAGCCAGAGAGACATCATTGATCACATTAAGTCCAAGGTGTCCCTTAAGTGTCACTCTAATTGGTAGTTCATCATTGATGATAAATGAAACTTGTGGCTCAACATAGATGAGTTTAAACTTATGTTGATTATATCTCAGCCCCTCAACTTCATTATTAGAGACCGTTAACTCACCAATTCCAAGTTTATATCTATAAAATTCATATTCATCAGTATAACGACTCCAACGCTTCATTCCTTCACCTACAGCTGCTCTAAACTCATACAAGTCAAGATCTCCATTACTATCTGTTGAAACAGAAATCCTAACTGGAAACTCATGTCCTCGAATAGGTTTCCTTTTTAATATAAGTGTATTTCTATTATCATCATCTTGCTGAATTCCTACGGATAAATCACTATTTGCCAATATTTCTGGGGATGCTTGGACTGCCGAAGTCGCAAAAACCATAAGTGTTAGAGCTAAATAATTCATAATTTCTCCTTTACTGCTTAAACTCAACGTAACATATGTCGTCAAGCTCAAAGCATTATTAATAATATAGAAAAATACTAAGCGGCTTTAGGATTATAAAATATCTACTTGAAATGTTTTCAATAGATGTCTAATGTCTAAACAGTATTTCAGCGATTAATCACTTCAAAAAGTCCCGTAGTCTAACCATTTGAATTTAGACGTTTTTTATTCAAATTTCAATCACAATCCCCCCATAAATTGGCATCCGACTTGCTTAATAAATAGCATACATTAAGACAGTATCTGTACTTTAGGACAGATTTTATTAAGGATATTTATGAAGACTTTACTCTTTTTAGTGATTTTTAGCATTGGCCCTGTCTTAGCCGCAAGCGCTTCACGAGATATTATTAAAATTTCGACGGCCATTGTTGATGATGTAGCAGATTCAGGAGAAAGAGAGTTTATTATTCCGGCCAATAGTACTAATACGGTTATAGTTCAGTTCGGTATTAAATTCTATCATTTAGATAAGACAAATACTTACAGAGGACCTCACTGTCATAATTATAATCCACCTCTTGAGCAAAAATATAGATGTAAAGCTTGGAGAGAATACTCAGATGAGATCTCAATTGATATCTCTAAG
>JABJPQ010000399.1 GCA_018663815.1 Halobacteriovoraceae bacterium
ATAAACCTATAAAAATTCTCAACTTCATCTGAGTTTTTAAAATTTTTTATTGTCACAGGGACTGTCGCTGCGACCTCTTCGGTTTTAATGGTTGTTTTTGTCATATGTTCTCCTCTGGCATATCTTACTTTTTTGGTTGCAAATCTTCAATGGTAATCATTCTCATTTATTTTACGCTTAGTAGCAAAACTCTGGCCCCTCTGTCTTGGGGCCAAAATGGTGCAACTAACTACTCTGATTTAGGATTTACAAGTCCGTAGCTGTGCAGTTTGTTATACAGTGTTTTAACTGTTATTCCCAAACATTTAGCCGCTCTTGTCTTGTTACCACCTAAATGGTCTAGCGTTTTACAAATATGCATTTTCTCTAGGTCATATAATGTCATCTCTGTGAATTCTTCAATGATCTCAACTGCAGCCGCAATTTCAACCTCAAGCTCTGGCAGATGAGACTCATCGATAAACTGCTCACTTACTAATAACGCAGTTCTTTCCATTAAGTTTCTTAATTCTTGAATATTTCCCGGCCAATTATAATTTGATAACCTTTCAATGGCTTTTGAGGTTAAAACTTTATTATTATCAGCTTTCGCATTATTGATAAAATTTTCAGATAAGATCTTGATATCGTCCTTTCTATCTCTCAGACTAGGAACCTTAATATTCATAATATTAAGACGATACATCAGTTCTTCTCGAAACTGTCCTTCCTCAACCCGTAATTTTAGATCCTGCTTACTTATGGAGATCAGTCTAACGTTAACTGGTATTGGTAAGTTAGAATCTAGAGTATAGAGCTCTCCACTAACGATAAACCGAAGTAACCGATTTTGGACCCCCTCAGATAACTCCTCTAATGAGTCAAGAATTAAGGTTCCACAATTTGCTCTTTGAATGGCTCCTGGACGCTCTCTTGTACCA
This sequence comes from Halobacteriovoraceae bacterium, assembly GCA_018663815.1. Lineage (GTDB taxonomy): Bacteria > Bdellovibrionota > Bacteriovoracia > Bacteriovoracales > Bacteriovoracaceae. Next base: position 921 of record JABJPQ010000399.1, read on the forward strand.
AAAAGCTCTAACTCAAGCTGAGTCTCATTAATAGAATTACAATGAACGATAATACACTCGGCATTTGCCCTCGCACTCAATCCATGTATTTTCTTAGCCAGCAATTTCTTTCCCGTTCCTGTCTCTCCTGCTATTAAGATGGGAAAATCCTCATTCGCTACTTTTTCAGCAATATTCATAATTTCAACAAACCTCTTAGAATGACCAATGAGTTCAACCTTTTCATGGCGGATATTTGGAGAAATCGAAGGCCCTCTATGAAGAAGCTCTTCCTCTTTTTGTCTGATTTTATTTTCTAATTCTCGATTTAAGTTCTTTGCAATCAAGTAAAGTCGCATATTTCGAATGGGTGAATTGAGGTTATTTAATAGATCTAATACCTTTTCAACATCTTCTTCAGAAAATTTTCTCTCTGCATCTGTACTTTGAACATGAATTGTTCCCAAAACAGACCCATTGCAAGTAATTGGAACACACAACTCAGACTCAACACAATCATCCCTTTTAGTTGTTGCCAACAAAGGATCTCTTTTAGAGTTAGAGTAATAAGCTCTTTTTGTTTTAACTACATAACCAGAAAGTCCCTGGCCTTTAGTATATTCTTGTCTTTCTACAATTATCTCACCATTTTCAGCAATTAAAATGGTTGTATCATCGCTGAAGGATTCATAAACTTGAACCTTATACTCTCCAAATAATTCTTGAACAAATAAAGATAATCGTCCAAAAAAAACTTCCTCATCTAAATTTGATAGTAATTGGGTTGAAAGTGTTGAAACCTTATTCATGTCTAAAGTACTCTTCATTGTTTAACTCCTTTACACTGTAAAATTTATTGTATAATAATAACGCAACGCATGATTATATCCAGTATAGCAGTGTATGAAACTTTTACAAGATTATTTTAGTCAGGAATGGAGATAAATAGAATTTTACTTTTAATTTTAGCTAGTTAGACCATCTAGGTGTATATATTTTGCCATAGTTTTCAGAGACCTTGCGCAAGATCTCCCCTTCTCGATTCATAATGTATATATCTTGGACGGCCCTTTTTCTGGTAATAACCCTTTGGGATGTAAAAACAATAAATTCACCGTCTGGGGAGTACCAAGGTTCCTCATTTGAGCCAAAGTTTTTCGTCAATCGAACGAGATTTCGTCCATCGCTATCAATCCGATAGATATCAAATCGGTTATCAACCCACGATGAAAAGACAATTTCGTTCCCATCTGGGCTAAACCTTGGAGCTGCATTAAATCGTCCTACAAAGCTAATTCGTTTCACACTTTTCTCTGTACCAGAAGGATCCATTGTGTAAATCATGGCCTTGCCTGGTCGTCCTGATAAAAAAGTAAGTAAGCTCTCATCGGCATTGATATGCGGATCGACGTCATCAGCAAAATGGTTTGTGATTCGTGTTTTCTTTTTGGTCTTAAGATTCATTTTAAAAATATCAGCATTTTTCAAATAACTCAGTGTTAGGTAAATACTATCCCCAGTTTTATTAAATATCGCACCAGAGTTAATCCCTGCTACTGATGAGAGTAATGATTTTTTTCTCGTTTTAAGATCAAACATATAGAGATTTAAATTTTTTATCCTTTGGACCTTATTACTCGCACTCGCCTTTTTAAATTTCGTATCAATTAACGTAAATAAGATTTTTCGATTATCTTGTGACAAAGAAGGTGAAATGATCATTGAGTTATAATGCGTTAATCTTTGTTTTCTGGCTCCATCAAAGTCCATCAGATATAATTCTTTAGAGGTATTTCTTCTACTTGATGTTCTATCAGAAACAAAAACCATTTTGGACTTAAAAATAGATTTTTTCCCCGTAATGCTCCGGTAAACGACATTGGCAATATCATGGGAAAAAACTCTTATCTTATTAAAGAGGATTTGCCGTTCATCCTCCAGAAGAATTATTTTATTTTGCTTATCATGCAGAACAGTTTTTAAAAGGTGGCGCTCATTCTCGATTTTGATAAGAAAAGA
>JABJPQ010000307.1 GCA_018663815.1 Halobacteriovoraceae bacterium
GGGTATCATTGTTAATTTACGCCAAGTTAAGTGGACAAGCTTTTTACCTAATTTCTTTATTGTTATGCAACCTGGAGTTCTAGAAGAAGCTCCAAAAACATTTTTAAGTTCAATTGAAGATGTACCTTTTAAGCGTCAACTTGATATCCAAAATAAAATTGTTGAGAAGTTTCCAAATGTCTCCATCATAAACGTGAAAGAAATCATTACAAAAATGCTGGGAATTTTTAAAGCAATGTCTTGGGCCATCAATTTAATGAGTCTGTGTTGTTTATTTGTAGGACTTTTTGTTCTATTTTCCATATTACAAAGTCAAATACTAAGTAAACAAAAAACTTTTGCCTTACAAAAAATCATGGGAATGGGAGAGCGACTGACGTTTAAAGTTCTCTTTTTGGAGTTTATAATAATGATCACTTGTGCTGTATTCTTAGGTAATAGTTTGGGCATTCTTCTTTCTTACTTCGTCAGTCGTGTTGTTCTTGATGGAGGCTTCATTCTCAATTGGGGGCATCTTGTGTTAATTAATAGCTCTATTTTTGTTTTGGGTTTTTGTGTACTCGTGATTGCCTATCGTCGAAATTATAATAAAAAAATTAATGAGCTTTTATTAAATTAAGTATGTTCGGATAACATCAATAAAATCATCTGGTGAAAGTGGTTTCTCCAGAAACTGAACATTTTGAATCGAAAGATTTTTACGCATTTCCTCATCAATATGAGCAGACAACATGATCATGGGAGTTTCTTTGTTTTTTGTTTCTCTCGTTCTAATTCCTATCACAAGAGCAGCACCGCTCATAAAAGGCATTTTATGGTCAGTTAAGATGAGATCAAACTTCTCTTTTTGTGCAGCTATAAAGCCATCCAGACCATTCATGGCCTTTACTATCTCACAGGATGTTAATTTAATTTCGATGAGCTGTTCTAAGGTTTCTAATAACTCAGGCTCATCTTCACAGATCAAAATTTTATGCATAATTACTCTCTTTTTTACTATTAAAAAAATTATCTTCCTGTTATATTGGCTTGTCTAGCCAGTAAAAAGGGACCCCCATGCCGGATATCGATATTGTTCAGTTTTTTGCGGAATATGCTTATCAGCCTATGTGGGTTTATTCATTTATTGTTTTATTTATGACAGCAAGCTCATTTGGTTTACCTGTTCCTGAGGAATTGACTCTTGTTTCTGCAGGGCTTGTAGCCTTTATGGCCGCAAACCCCAGTATATATCCACCTCCTTATCCTGGCGCAGAAGGTGTTAACTTATTTGTCTTGTCTGTTGTTTGCTTCTTCTCGGTGCTAGGTAGTGACATATTCATTTATTTTATTGGAAAGTTCTTTGGTCAACGATTGCTAAAAACTAAGTTCTTTCATAAAAATATTGGGCATGATCGCTTTGATAAAATTAATAAATTATTTAATAAGTATAGCTATTGGGCCTGTGGACTATTTCGTTTTACTCCCGGGATCAGATTTCCAGGGCATTTGAGTTGTGGGTTGATGGGTGTATCAATTTGGCAATTCTTATTAATTGATGGTCTTGCTGCGTTAATCTCTGTCCCAACTCAAGTCATTCTGGTTGCTTCTTATGGAGAAATTATTCTCGATAAGATTAAAGAAATTAAAATCTTTTTGCTCGGAGCAATTCTTGTTGTCGTAGCTTATTGGATTTTGAAAAAAACTCTTGCTCACTACAAGTTGAAAAGAGCAAAATAGTCAAGGGTATCATCGTTTACACGGACCCATTCCTCGTTTATTATATTTAAGTAGGTTTTTTTACGTTAAGGAAAAATATGAGATTATTTGATTATATCCACCAGGGTGGACTTGTTATGTATGTGCTGCTTTTCTTAAACATCATTGGTTTTGCTTTGTTGTTTTGGAAAATTTTTACGATATTAGATGCTAAGAAGCAGTTCCATTCCACGGTAAAATCTTTGCGTGAAAGTTTGAAAACGGCTTTGGGATCAGGAGATACTAATGTTGGTATGAACCTATTAAAAGATGAAGTGCAGATGACTGTTCATAAGTTAGAATCTGGTTTAAATACCATCAAAATAATTGCTAGTATTGCACCTTTGTTAGGTCTTTTGGGAACAGTCTTAGGTATTCTTTCAGCTTTTAGAGTTATTGCAGATGCTGGCTTAAGTAATCCCGCATTATTTGCAGGTGGAATTTCGATGGCACTTATCACTACTGTAGGTGGTCTTATTGTCGCTATCCCTCATTTTGTTGGTTATAATTACCTGGTTGGAGCATTGGATGATTATGAAATTCAACTCGAAAAAACTTTGGTTAAAGAAGTTTATGGGGCTAAGTAATGGCTAGAAAAAGTAGGCGAGAATATTTAGTTCCAGATCTGACACCTTTAATTGATGTTGTTTTTCTGTTACTTATCTTTTTTATGGTTTCATCAGTGTTTAAAAAAGAGGAGTTAGCTCTTCTTCTAAACCTGCCAAAAACAGAAACGGGTAAAACTGAAAAGATGCAAAAAAGCTTTGTTACGCTTGAGCTTTCAAAAGCAACAATTGCTTTTGAGAATACTAAACTCAGCCTAGAAAACCTATCCCAAAAACTAGAAAAATTACAAAAGAAAACACTGATTAATTTAAGAGTTGATGGTGAAGTAAAATACGATCGATTAGTTAAAATCCTCGATATTTTACAAAAAAATAAATTAGAGAACTTGTCTTTAATTACAGTTAGAAAGGAAAAATAAGAGATGAAATATTTGGTTATTGTGGTTGGATTGATTTTTTCTTATGGTGTTTATGCGACTCAAAATGCAGTTGTAAAAGTTGTAAAGGGCAAGGTTACCAAGCTGGCTCCCGGCACTAAGATAGCTACAAAGTTGAAAAAGGGTGATAAACTTGCTGAAGATACTTCAATTGTTACAGGTTCAAGAAGTTTTGCTCGCATAACTTTTGCAGATAAAACGACGATGAATATTGGACCAAAAAGTATGATTGTCATCCATAAAATGCAGGCTAAAAAAGCAAATATGGTCAATTTATTAACAGGAATGATTAAAGCAAAAGTACAAAAGAACTCTCAAAAAACATCGAAGACAAAAATGCTCATTAAGACTAGATCAGCTGTTATGGGGGTTAGAGGGACTAAGTTTCAATCTACTTATAATCCTATTAACAATTCAACCTCTTTGGTAACTGTAGAGGGAAAAGTTGCGATGGTTAAAGTTAAGCAAGCGCCACCTGAAATTATTGAAAAAGCGGTTTCGGACTCAACTAATAAATCATCAAAATCTATGGCCAAGAAATCGGTAAATAAAGTTCAGGATGATGTTGATCAACTAGATAAATTGCTAGAAACTTCTAAGGATACTGTTGAGGTTCCTGCTGGCCGGTATGCTGGAGTTGTTGAAAAAATGGCTAAACCAACAGTGCCTGTGAAAATTGCTCCTAAACAATACAATGCTATTGCTAAGTCTATGGGCTCTAAAAAACGAGCTAAAGATGTCATGAAAAGACTTAAGTCTGATCCGAAACCTGAAGGTTCCTTAGATAAAGCGACAGGGAAATTGACACCTAAAGCTGGTGGCTTTGTTGATTTTGCAACAGGTATCTATGTTGCTCCGACTAAAGCGGCTGTGCTAGATAAAAAAACAGGTACTTTCAAAGATAATTCAATTGGAAAAGTTAATAACAAGACAGGAGCTTATATTCCACCAAAAGGAATAAAATTGGATGCTAAAAAAGGCTTTGTTGTTGATACAAAAAAATCAGCCAAAATAGCATCAACTTCAGATAAGAAAAAATTGCAAAAAACATTAGCAAGTTTAAATCAGGGAGTTAAAAAACAAATTGTTGTTAATAAGGTTGAATCTAAACCGATGAAGCAGTTGACATCAAATTGGTTGCCAAAAAATCATATTTTGAGTGCTGAGTTTAGACCGTATTCAGAAATCCTAACGGTTAAAAATAAAAACGAAGGAAGCTCTTCTGACTTTTATACATCTTCCGCGTCCTGGATCTTGTTTACATGGCAACAAGATTGGAGTGAGAAATGGTCTTCTCGTCTTAAGTTTGGTGCTCATGTTTATGAGATTGATGATTCTATTAGTAACTCAGATAACTCCAGCTCAAAAGTCTCTATTAATGAAGATGGAGGCAGTGATGGACCTGCATATTTATCTGTAGGAGCGGTTTACAAGTATTCTAAAAAATGGACCTTCTTGGGTGAGTTGGTAATGCGGGAAGTTTATTATGTGGTACCTGATGGAGGTTCATCTAGTGGTGACAGTAACCTTAGAAAAGACAGCTCAGAAGTTGGCTCCATTGATTTGGGTGCTGAGTACTTTGTTGGGGAATGGAAAAATCTGATTCTTACTGCGGGTGGAATCATTCATATTATTGGAACCGAAGAAGTTCCTAGTGCTAGTGGTGGATGTTTTGGTACGAATACGAATTGTGATTATCGTGAAGAAGCAGACATGTTTGGATTTGCATTATCTTTTGATGCGCACTATCAGTGGAAAACAAATATGGGTGTAACTTCTTCTCTTTGGTACGATAGCATTGATGCAGATGCTGATTCCATTAGCTATACTCGTAATTCAATTGGTGTCGGTTTCGACTTTATTTGGGATATTTAACCCACTGCAAGGTGCACTTTGTGTTTTATTAGTGTCAAAATGCATACGTATTTAATAAAATTTCTATAAAATTTCTGGCATAAATTTTGCTTCTATGAATCGAGTTATAATTTTTATAATAAATTGAGAGAGGAGTTAAGATGAAAGTTTTATTATGTTGCTACTTGTTAATGGCTACGCTTTTTGCGCCGTTACATTCACTTGCGGCAGATGATTTTAATGAAGAAGAGTTGTCAAACTTTTTAGAAATTAGTGAAGAAGACAGGTATCTTGTTTTCGGTGAGTATGCTGAAGTTGAAATCAGTGCAAAAAAAGCAGTAACGTTGTTATTACAGGATACTGTCAGGCCATACGGGCTTGAACTTGAAAAAGTTAATAATAAAACTTACTTGTTATTTGGAAGAAGTGAATTCTTAGGTAAACTTTGTTTTTTTCTTGAAGCAGAAAAAAGAAATGGCAATAATTCTCTCGAAAGACTTTGTCTTTACTCTGAAGATAATGATGAGATTGAGTACCCTAGTTACACTGATGAAAGATTCTTAGAATCAGTAGAGGAAGGAACATACCTTAGTCTACATTTTGGTTTAGAAGTTGAAACGGATACTCGGTATAATCAAACACTCGTTAGTCAAGCAGATCCAGCGTTAAGTGTAATTGAAGATCGAAGTGGTAATTTAAATATTACTGGAACTCTTAATACTGTTGGTGTTTATGAATTCGTTGTTAAGTCTCAAGAATTAAATTCAGAAATAGTTAGCTATAAACAATTTATCCTCGAAGTAACGGCTCAAGACAATCAATATCAATGTGCTCCAGGCCACTACTGGGATGAATACCTTAAATATTGTGTTCAAGCATCAGGTCAAACTTGTGGTGAAGGAACTTGGTATGACCAAGAAACAAACGAATGTCGCGCCTACAGAAGTGTTAGTTCTTGTAGCATTGGAACATACTGGGATCATTTTCAATCTCGTTGTGTAAGAGAACGTTCAATGAATTGTCCGCTAAATTATGAGTGGGATGGTTATTATAATAGATGTATTAGATTGCCATATACATGTTCCTTTAATGAGCGTTACGATTACTCAAGAAAAACTTGTGTTCGACTATTTAGATCTAGAACATGCTCAATTGGTTTATATTGGAATTCATTTAGACTATCTTGTGTTAGAAATGTTAATCACTGCCGATATAATGAATACTGGAGTGGTTACTCATGTGAATCAGTAAGACGCTCTTGTCGATCTGGAAGATATTTTGATCCATTTAGAAGAAGATGTACTCCGAGAACAACTATAAGAACCTGTAGACCAGGTTGGAATTGGAATTATGGATTAAGCTCATGTAATAGAAGAATTATTAGAAATGTAACTTGCCGCACAGGCCATAGGTGGTCAAGAGGAACTAGAGGTTGTGTTTCACATGATAATGGAAGAGTGACTAGATTTCCAAGAAGACATAGAGTAAGAACTCAACCACCAAGAAGAACTGGCGGAACAACAAGAACTCAACCACCA
>JABJPQ010000212.1 GCA_018663815.1 Halobacteriovoraceae bacterium
AAAAATATAACTCTAATGACTGACCACTTTAAATTACTCAGAAGCAAGCTAGCCAAGATCAATGAGACTTGGTTTGAATTATTGTCTACGAGGCAAAATATAGTAAGCCAAATTCAGGAGCTAAAAATATCAAATGAGATAGAAATCATCTGGGATCCAAAACAAGAGAAGGACGTATTTACTCAATATGTGCTTGACCATCCACGGGCAGATATTAAGCAAGACTTAGCTTATTCATTGATCATTGAACTCCATGCAGCACAGACGAGGAGTTATCCAGCTTGGAGTGAAGGTGAGCATCTAAATAGTCTCAGTGCTGATCGGAATGCTTTAATGAATCCTATTTTACTCTTTATAAGAAATAGGACAGAATACTCTCAATTAAATATAAAAAAAGAATATCAAGAGATCATAAATAATATATTTGGTGAGAATAACGAGACATGAAAAACAAATCGAAAGTGATAGCGATTGACGGTCCTAGCGGTAGTGGAAAGTCGACTATTGCTAAAATATTAGCAGATTCATTAGAGTTTGTTTACCTTGATACTGGGTCCATGTACAGGGCCATTGGGTATTATCTAAACACAAAATCAATAAACCTCTCCGACGTATCAGCAGTAGAAGTGGCCTTAGCGCAAATGAATTTTCAGTATGCATCTTCTCAAAACGTACTTGTGGAAATTAACGGTGATGATCTCACTCATAAAATTAGAGAACACCATGTCTCAGGCTTAGCCTCCAAAGTATCTCAATTAGCATGTGTTAGAGAATACCTCAAAAAAGTACAAAGAACGATTGCTCTTGCGCGCCCATCAATTATTGAGGGACGGGATATTGGAACCGTCATTTTCCCCGATGCCGCTTTGAAATTTTACCTGGTGGCAGATGCGAAGATTAGGGCTCAAAGAAGATATGATCAACTATTAGAAAAAAACTCTGAACTCAAAATCACTCTTGAGTCAATATTAAATGACATTACCCTAAGAGATGAGTCCGATATGAATCGTACAATTGCTCCACTTGTACAAGCTGAAGATGCTATTTCAATTGACTCTACCAAAATCAGTATCTCAGATGTTGTGGCCATGATTACTAAGTATTACCTTGAGTCTAAAGAGCTCTTTTTGTAAATGATCTAAAAGGATTAAATATGCATGATAAAAATAAATTAATTAGTATCATTGATAAGTTCGAGCAAATAGAACCTATTTTAGTACTAGGAGATATTGGAGTTGATAAATACACCAAAGGGGAAGTAACACGAGTTTCTCCAGAAGCCCCCGTTCCTATTGTTGAGGTATATGAAGAATGGACGAAATTGGGTTTAGCCGCAAACGTCTCAGATAACTTACAAAGCCTAAATGTTAAGAATACGATTTGTGGTGTTATTGGTGATGATTCTCACGGCAATACTCTCGAAGACCTGGTTGAAGAGAAGGGGCTAAGAACTTGGGGCATAGTTAGGTGTGAAGATCGGATGACAACTTTTAAAGAAAGAGTTGTTACAAACCTACAGCAAGTGTGTCGAGTGGATTATGAAACTAAGACTGCCATGAGCGGTGAGACTGTTACACGTCTGATACATCGAGTCTCAGAGTTTTTAGAAAATCATAGCTCACTTATTTTACAAGATTATGGCAAGGGCTTATTTAATGAAGAATTTTCTCAAAAAATATTAGCGATGGCCAAAGAGCATAATAAATTTGTGGCTGTTGATCCTTCTCGTATCACTAATCCTTTATTGTATCGAGGAGCAAATTTATTAAAACCTAACCAGCAAGAAAGTGAGTTAATGGCCAAGCTACTTGGGTATCATGAAACAAATATATCTAAGATTGCTGAAATCTTAGTTGATAAATTAGAACTTGAAAAAATTATCATTACTCTTGGTGCGCAAGGAATGCTTATCTTAGATACCAAGACAAATAATACGTTCAAAACTATTCCAACAGTTGCACGAGAAGTTTTTGATGTTTCAGGAGCAGGAGATACGGCCATTAGTGCTATTGTTTCTTCCTTAATGTCCGGAGCAACACTTGAAGAGGCTGCATGGATAGGTAATTGCGCCTCTGGAGTTGTGGTTGCAAAAAAGGGAACAGCACTGGCCAATCAAAAAGAGCTTAAAGAATTTTTAGAAAAACTAGACCAAATAAATTAAAAAGAAATAAGGAAAATTATAATGCTACAAAAAATGGATGAGATTTTCTCAGATTTTCAAACCAAAATGAGCACGCTTGATAAACAAGCTGATGTATTGACGCTTAAATCTTCGATCCTAGGAAAAAAAGGATCACTGGCTCAGATATTAAAATCCCTTAAGGATGCAACAGTTGAAGAG
>JABJPQ010000127.1 GCA_018663815.1 Halobacteriovoraceae bacterium
CCTATAATATCCGCGATATTCACTACAGTTTTACCAAAAAACAGTTTAGTGCCAAGGCCATATTTTTTAAATGCCTCTAAAGAAGTTATAAAATGACAATCAACCAAAACACACCTAAACTATCACTTAATGGAAGTTCGGTGTAAATCCGTCGCTGTCCCGCAACTGTAATCCTCTTTTGGTAAGCCAGATACATTAAAAATCTATTTTCACCCGTGGAGGTTTTTTTGCAATTACTATTATTCGTATTTCTTTTCATGCAAACTGTGCATGCTCAAACACTTGAACCCATTTTATTTAGCTCTAAACAAGATCTTACTGTAACTGAGCAAATCTCACCGCATACAATAATTTCGAGTGAGGAACTTGAAAATGATTCAAGCGTAGTGGATAGCTTAAAAAATATTCCTGGCGTAGAAGTTAGTAAAACAGGAATTGGGCTTACTCAAGCAAGTCTCTCCATCAGAGGTTCAGAAGGCCGGCATGTTCTTATTCTTATTGATGGAGTTAAGGTCTTTGATCCAACAGATGTTGGGGGAACTCTTAATCTTGGTTTTTTAAATACCTTAGATATAGAAAAAATTGAAGTACTGCAAGGGTCTCAAAGTCTACTTCATGGCAGTAGTGCAATCGGCGGGGTAGTTAATATTATTACTAAAAAAGTTTCCGACAAAAATAGCCTAAGTATTTCCAAAGGTGTCTTTTCGCAAGTGAGTACCGAAAATACTATTGAGCTTGGAAGTGGGCTTTTGTATTTAAATGCTTTTTACAAGGAAAGTTCAGAGTTTAATGTTGCTCGAGAGGGATCTGAAAATGATTTAAGTTTAAGTCGTGGCATAAATATGAACCATTCAATTGAATTTGGTAAAGCTGAGCTGGAAAGTACCATAAAAATAAATGATTCATTTTCAGAGGTTGATGGTTTTGATTCAACCTCTTTGGTTGTTGATGATGAAAGTGCCTATATAAAAAGTAAACACTACTTTTTAAATGAAAAACTTACTTATAAAAATAGCTCAAATAAGAAAAATATTTTTAATCTTAGTTACAACAAGTTTGATCGAACAAATAAATACACTGATTACTTATCAAATCTTATAACGGATAAATTCTCTGGATCATCAGTTGAGACTGAATGGAGAAGTAACACAAAAATAAATAAGAGCAATATCCTTTATGGAATAAACACAAACCATGAGACCTTTCTTAGTAGTGATACTCCAGAGCAAACAATGAGTATTTTTGATACTTTTTTTAATTATGGAGTGGGCTTTGATGAACAATATCTTGATGCTGGGCTTAGGCTAACAACTAACGCCGACTTTGGAAGTTATCTTGTATATAATCTAGGTTGGGAAAAAAAGATGAGCCAGTTTCAAACCCTAAGCTTATTAAGTAAAACAGGATATAAAGCCCCCAGTATTTATCAACAAAAAGCACCTGCAAACTCTTGGGGACCCGTTGGAAATATCGATCTAGCACCTGAAAAAAGTCAAGGATTTGAGCTCGTTTATCAGCTGCTGGTTGGCTCAGCTAGCACGTCTCAACTTGCATTGTTTTATAATGAAGTGAGTGATTTTATCGGCTGGGAAACAGGGACCGGTTATGCAAATATTTCGAAACATATAACAACTGGGGTTGAACTTGGTACTGATTATACTACTTCAACTTATTCGCTCGGAGCAAACTTTACGGGTACCCATCATGAATTATCTACTGGCAAGGACGCTCAACGAAAGCCGGATAAAGTGGTTAACTTAAATTTAACAAAGTTCATGGGGGATCAGCATCACTTTAGTATAAACTGGAACTGGAAGGGCCGGCGCTTTGAGTACTCAGGTACTACGCGGTATGAGCTTAAAGCCTACGATACTTTTGATTTTGATTATGTTTATAAAAAATCAGCTTATAAAATTCTTTTTGGTCTGGAAAATATATTTAATCGGGACTACCAAGTAGCGCGAGGTTATGCGATTACGGGGCAGGTTATTAAGACAAGTTTGGTTTATCAATACTAGTCGAAGCACAACATGAACCATCATGATCTTCGATTTCAGCAAGGACTGATTCTTGGTATTCCATTTTTTGATCGATATTTAAGCCAAGCGAGTTACAAAGACTTTCAGAAATAGTTGGTGTCTTAACGGAAATACTAAGTCCCATTTGTTCCAGTTCACTGGCCCTGCTAAACGCCATGTCTGCCTGGTCCATATCAAACTGAAAAAGAATTTCATCTGTATCGGTGTTGATAATTTTAATTTTAGCCTCTGTCGACATTATAGCGCTCTCCGTGTTATGGATGGTATCTAAATTAATGAGCTTAGTGAAGGAGTAGTTTTGAAACAAATTCTTTTGGCGCACCCTGTTGTTTTTGCGGCTAAGGCCATAGAAGCTTTTTTGAAGGATGAGGGAGTCGGCACATATTTGTTAGATGACTTGTTTGATTTTAAATACTTAATTGAGGACCTTGCACCATCCTTCTTACTTGTTCATGAAGATCTCTTAGAAGAATTTGAAGAGACCCTGCTTGATCAAACAAAAGCATTTCCAGATCTTAAAATTGTTTTTATTGGGAAAAATGAGCAAGTTGAGTCAAAATTATGTTTTATCGATACGATTATTGAACCATTTGATCCTGCAAATATTTACTCTCACTTACTAAGGCTTGAATCTCAAGCATAAAGCCATTAACATAAACTTATGGATAAAGATAAACTTTATATTATTGCGGCACTGTTATTGATTATAGCTTTTTTCTTAGTAACTGTTTACTTTCAATCAGGCGCTTTTGATTAATTTTTTTGAAGGAAATACCTTTTTAGGTGCGATAAAAAAACAAGTATATTTTTTATCTTGAATGGTAATTAAGGCATCAACAAGTTCTTGGTAATGAGTATTTATCCATTGAGAAGCAAAATGTGATTCTGTTTGTAATAATAAAACATTATTTTTGAAAATGATTGGTTGAATATTATTAAACCATTGTTTGTGGACTACTTTTCCGAGAATATCTTGCAGCTGATCGCTAAGCATACCCCAAGTGATATGAGCTTTTACAACAGGGTTATCAATGGTTTTTTTAAAGGTACTTTGTAATTCTTTATGTATTTTATTTTTTAATTCGTCGTTAATCACGTGATTCATTCATCGCTCCATGCATCTCTTGGGGGGAAATATTATGAAATCTATTTTGATTAGACAAGGAAAAATTAACTAATGTTTACTTAAGAATAAACTGATTTACATCATCTGGAGCGAGGATATAGCTACTTAAACCAAGTTTATTAAAAATAAAGCTAGGGATTCTGATGCGAAAGTAAGTTCCCTTTTCATGGTGATGCGTATTTATGATATTAGCATTTGACAAAACATTAGATTGAGCTAAACCGTCCTCATAGGGAATGAATAAATCAAAGTGTTCTTGTTTAGATAAAAAGTATTCAATGACGTAGTTACGAAGATTAAAAATATCATCATCGTTTAGAGCTGAAACAAGAAAACTCGCTTTTAAATTACGCATAACTATTTTGGGTAAAAACGGATCTGTAATGAGATCTTTTTTGGTGAAGACAATAATTTGC
>JABJPQ010000107.1 GCA_018663815.1 Halobacteriovoraceae bacterium
CACATAGATCTTGCCACCAACTAACTGAGTGATCGTGGGATTGAAGAATTTGATTTAATTTTAATTCAAAAACATTGGCATATAACCAATCTGTAATAAAAGAAAAAATTAGCGCTACAAAAATGATCGAAAAGACATTAATAGTGACTCCTTTTTTTCCAATGTATTTTTGTAAAACAGCAATATTTGAAATATTTGTAGCCGGACCAACCAGTAAAAACAAAATAGCACTACCGGGCGATAGTCCTTTTAACAATAATGATACAGCAATAGGAGTCGAAGCTGAAGCACACACATAAAGTGGAATTCCAATGAGCAGAACCATCAATCTATTTTCCAGCATGCTTAATTCACTAAAAAAATCAGCAGGAACAATAACATCGATGAGAGCACCTAAAATAATTCCAACTGTCAGCCAAAAAGAAATATCATCAATCAGCTTCCCATAACCAAATTTAAAAACGCTAACCACAGAATCAATAACTGTTCCATTTTGAACTGGTCCAGCTTTTAATTTTGAACAGCAACTTTTTTTCACAGGCTCAGTTTCAATATATTCAAAGTCGTTTAGCCAAAACTGTAAAATACCAGCGAAAAACGCAGAAACAAACGCTGCAAGTGGTCTTAAAATCGTCATTGGAAGATCCATCAAACCATAAGTTATCGATATGGAATCAACTCCCGACTCTGGTGTAGATATAAGAAAAGCTGAGGTTGCACCATTACCAGCTCCACTTTTCTTAAGTGTTACGGCCGTAGGAATAACAGAGCATGAGCAAAGTGGCAGGGGAATTCCAACGATTGATGCCTTTAAAACTGAAGCAAAATTATCCTTACCTAACCATTTTTTGATCATGGCCATGGGAACAAAATGATTAATCATTCCAGAAATTAAAAGCCCAAATAGCAAATAAGGTGATGAAACAATTAAAAATGACCACAGAGCGTTTAAATATACCATTTGGATAATTTAACACATGAAAACCCATTGGTCTTGTTTGAGATAAATACAATTTTTTCAAAAAGTTGTTGACGATAAAGTAAGGAAATCTTATATTCTTTATTACGAAAACGGGGGCGTAGTTAAGTTGGTTATAACGTCTGCCTGTCACGCAGAAGGCCGAGGGTTCGAGTCCCTTCGCTCCCGCCATTTTCGTCATTATCTAAAAAAGATGTCCTCCAGTTTTGAGGGCTTTTTTTTGTCCAAAATTCTGGCTCAGGCCCATTAAAATGTATTTCTAAACAATTATCCTTTCTAATTACGACTTTATTTAAGACTTTTCCCAAAATGACTTTTTTTTCAGCATTTGGTTTAATATCAAATTGTTTTAAAAGACTCTCGCTCGTTTTCCGTACATCGCTTAACCCACTGTGATCTAAAACTCTTTCTCGAGATTTTATGAGCCGTTGATGTTCTGTCTCTATTTCTTGTCTTCTTTTAGATATGTCCTCTATCGATTCATTTAACCAACTCAATACTGTATCGTTTGAGCCATCTGCTTCAAGAAATCTCTTTCTTAATTTTTTATTCTCATTATCAACCTTACTCAACTCTAACTTTAATTTTTTAATTTCAATTTCAATAGTTGGTAATTCAGTAAGTTGTTTCTTTATTGCAGACTTTGCAAGTTCATCAAATGAACTTTGGTTTAGCATATAATCTTTAACTTCTTTAATAACTAACTCATCAATTTTATGACACTGGATTCGTTGTTTAATTTTTGGATTATAGTAATACCTGATGGTTGCCCCTTTGGCCGGTTGTCCACCATACTTAGATCCATCTTCATCAACTAAAACACTTGATAATAAATAATTATAACCATCTTTTCCGGCACGTATTTGCTTTCTCTCACTAGATGCTTTTTTGAGAACATCCAAACATAACTGTTTATTTAATACAGCTCCGTGAGGTAGATTAATAACACGAAATTTTTCATCTTCATTTAGAACGTCTTGATCAAGAATTCTATTATTAAGGTTGTAGTGCCACTTACCTGAGTATCTCCACTCACAATTTTTAATCATATTACTTAATGAATGTAGACTTAATTCATTCCCATTAATATTTCTTATACCTAGGTCATTACATTTTTTTATAACAGCCGTTCTCGTTGGTAGCTTTAAATACCAGTTCAATATTTTCTCAGCAACTTTGATTCCGTTTGGTTCAATTTCAAAATGACCTCTGCTAGATTTTGACCTCACTAAACCTAAGATTTCATTACCTCCATTAATTTTTCCACTTTGAAGTAATCTTGCTGTTATATTTTCTTTTACTCTCTTAGCCGTCATTTCTCTTTCAAACTGAGCAAGAGCAACTAAAACAACTACCATGAATCGACCAAAAGCTGATGAGGTATCTAAATCCATCCCGATAATGATGAGGTCAACGCCGTATTCATCACAAATTGCAACCAAATCTAAAAAATCTTTTACATCTCTACTCAATCGACTTAGTTCTGAGGCAATAATTGTATCAACTTGTTTTGTCTTAATTAAATGTAATAACCTTTGGTAACCAGGACGTTTATTATTTTTCCCGCTATAACCTTCATCTGAGATAAATTCTTTAAGTGTATGTTCAACACCATCCCTGTTTGAAAGTAGCTTTAAGTGATTCTCTATTTTTAATTTCTGTGCCTCTGGTGATGAATCTTCAAGCCTAACTCCGTGACGATCAGTTATTTGGCCAATCGTACTAACACGTGAATAGGCTGCACATCCTTTCTTTTTCATAAGTATTGCTCCTTAAAATATTGCCTCAATAAAGTTATTGATCATGTTATTCACACTGATTGAATCTTTCGTACAGAAAACTCTTTTAATTTTAAATATTGTGACATCAGGAGTCCGAAGTAGATTCTTTTTTCGCTGTTCAATTTTCAACTTAGTTACTCGGTGTTTCTTTTTGTCTCGAAGTGTACATTTTTTACACTTTGACTCCAGCCGTCCCTTTCCCTTTGTATAAAAACTAAATTTAAAAAGTGAGAATTTACAAGAGCAACATCTATATTGAATTAAATGTAGACGAGCTGATGTCCATGAAGAAAGGTCGTCATCTATTTTTGTCTCCGTACTCACTGCACACTTCCCTTAACTTCATTTATGAGTATTGGATAATATTCATAGACTTATTCGCCATTATATTCATTTACGTGAAGTACATTCTATTTTTGATGAAAATCAAAATATTTCTGATAAAAAAATGAAAGGCCCGTTTTATAAACCATTGGTTGATAAGTTATACAATTTGAACTACAAGTTGAATTGGTTTGTACCTGTCGTGTCTAATCGAAAAAAAATCAACACGGA
>JABJPQ010000106.1 GCA_018663815.1 Halobacteriovoraceae bacterium
AAAACTATTGTTAAAGCAGAGTCGGTAATAGAATCAGTGGTTACTCAAGTTGGCGGATGCTCTGTTGTGAAAACCCAAACCAGCACGAACCAGCAATCTCTTGGAGGACCTAAATATTACATAAATACTAGTGCAACAGAATGTGAAAACATAGAGTCCTTTAGTGTTATGGATATAGAAATACTTGGAGATTATAATGAGCGAGACATAGAAGTTTTGTTTGTATTTAAAGATGGGCTTCGATTAACCTCGATTTTTAGTTACTAAGTTTAAACTAAAAAAAAATGGTTAAGAATGTATCTCTTTTGAGCAAGTAATTGAACTGTAGAGTACAAAACTGTAGAATATAAAACTTTAGATTTTTGGGATGTAGAGGTAAGTCATGCAAAAACAATATCAAAACGTAATTTTGTTATTTACACTTCTTGTTTGCTTTAGTTTCAACACATATGCAAATAATCAGTTAGACAAAACAGAGTTAGAACATTTTATAACTAAAGCGATGGAAAGATCTAAAGATCTTGAAGATGATGAAGCCCAGCAGTTTTTAATTGATTTAGGTGTGATTATTGCAACCGCAGGTAATGCAGTTGCAAATAAAATGTTAACAACTAAAATTAGCATGCTTTATTCAGAACGATTTCTTCATCCATATGCCCCTTCATACGCACGGCAAAATCCTTTTCAAGTTTATACAAGACATATTAATACGAGTCATGTTTTGAGATCGTTGGCAAGGGTTGGAGGAATCATTGGTAGTGCATATCTTGGATACGAGCTTGGGACATATGTTATCGAAGAAACTGAGTATGGCTATTTTTTTAAAAAAAGGGCAGGCGAAGTTTTCGAGCCTGTATTTGATATCGTTTATCAAATAGAGACAAAAATTCGCAGTACTTTACGCGAGAATCGGGATGAGGAAAAAGAATGGGAAAAAAATGAAAAATTATTCACTAGGTTTTTGAGTTTTAAGTCTTATTAATTATTAATTTAGGTCAAAAACTCATGGTTAATTCTTTGTACTAAGCCCCGTTTACGAGACAGTTTCTCCCTTATGTCTTTTTGGGGTTAGCAAAAGTTAGTTTTTTTAATTCTACAATCTTCAACTCTGACTATAAAAACTTAGTTTGAAAATTAATCTACAGAACTAAATTACTTTCCAATCTCACATGAAATTGAAATATTTAGAAAAAACTTTTGATGTGCTATTTTTGGGTATGTCCGGTTTTTATCGAAAAGGAACTTTGAGCATAGATTTGCTAAATTTCATATCAGAGTCAACAGCAATAAGCTGTCCTCTTTTTGTCGCAACCCAAACATTTTCTCCGGTAAGTTGCTCACTAGAAAAAAGTAAATGATTTACTTTTTCACTTGTTGTCGCAGATTCCTCACAAACTTTTGCATAAAATGAGCAAGTATCTCTTTCTGGACAAAGGGACTTATGAGTACTGTAGTTAAGTTGTTGTCCCCCTTGAAATCCCAGCATCGTTTCCCCAGAGGTAAGGATAAAGGTCAAGTGATTTTCTTTTGGATTGTTAACTTCTCCAGCATACAAAGGACCACTGTACTGGCAAATTGTTTGGCATAGTTCTTCAATAATTGCATGGTAAAACCCTATTGCATGATCAACTTCTGCAAGGGGAGATTTTTTCTTAATGAGAGAGAGTAATAGGTAAAAAATAATTTCACTATCAGTTGTTCCCAAAATAAAGTGCTTTAAGGCAGGGTCAATGTGAGAGAGTAATTTCTCCTTGTATTGCTCAAAGTTTTTTAAATTACCATTATGAGCAAATACCCACTTACCGTACTGAAAAGGGTGAGAGTTAAGGACATTTAATTGGCCTTGAGTGGCATTTCGGATATGGGCAATAACTGTCTGGGATGAAACAACTCCACTGACTTTATGAAAAAGTTGGTCGTCAATGGCTCGCTCTGTGGACTTTATTAAATGAGGTATATCCTCTCGATAATAAGCCACTCCCCATCCGTCTGGATGTTTGACACTCTGAGAGCCAAGAGCATTGTCCGCATGAACAAGACTAGAGTGAACTTGACTATCAATAACAGACCTAAATCCAAATAACCTACACATATGAATATTCTCACTCTAAATAGCATTTGATTCAAGTCATAAATTTCTTCCACTATGAAAAAGTGAGATCTGTATTACAATAGTATAAGGGGTTTTTTTATTGAGGAAGTTTTTCGCAGCAACATTTGTTTTTATCGTAATTAGCTTTAGTATTCTTTACAGTTTAACTCCGAAATATCGTACCAAACAACCGATTAAACTTGCTATCTCCAGCCCTGTTTACTCTTTCGACCCTGCAAAAGTCATTGATAAAAACTCATTGTTTGTGATATCGCAAAGTCTAGAGTCACTATATCAATATAATTACTTAAAACGGCCATTGGAGCTTGAACCTGCACTTGCTGATGGTATGCCAGAGGTTTCAGCTGATGGACTTGTTTATAAAATTAAAATTAAGCCTGAAGTTCAATACCATTCTTTAGGTATTTTAAAAAATAAAATTCGTTTTGTTGAAGCCGATGACTTTATTTGGCAAATTAAACGTTTGGCATTTTTGGCAACAAAAAGTTCTGGCCGATGGATTTTCTCTGGCCGCTTGCGTGGTTTTGATGAATTTTCAGCAAGAGTTAATTATAGTCAAGAGCTCTTTTTACAAGAACAAATTTCAGGATTAAAGAAAATTGATAAATATACATTTGAGCTTCATCTTACTGGGGCAGAACCAAACTTTATTCATTACTTGGCAATGTCATATACCTCTCCTGTCCCATTTGAATTGATAGTCGCACATCAAAATAAACTGGATGATCATCTTATCGGAACAGGAGCTTATCAGTTTGATGAGTTTCGCGATAATAATTATTACTTTAAAAAATTTACGAACTATAGATATGAAAAATATCCTCAAATCACCCAAGTAGAGGGTGCCCAAATTAAACTAGGAAATAAACAAAAGCTATTACCACTTATTGATGATTTAACTATAAAGGTTATTAATAGTGATGATTTTATGTGGAAGAGTTTTGAACTTGGAGATCTGGATATCTTGGAGGTTCCTCAAGGACAACTCTATAAATTGGCAGATCCAAACTCTAGGTGGTATCGGAAGCTTGTTTCTAACAACGTAATCATAAAACATTTCTCCAAAAGATCATTGAGTTGGCTGGCTTTTAATATGCAAGACTCACTGATAGGAAAAAATAAAATTTTACGACAAGCAATTGCTCACGCGATTGATTTTAATAAGTATCTTAAGCTTATGACGGGTAATACAAATTTAAGGGCTAATTCAATGTATAACCCGACCTTGAAAGAATATAAGCCTCAACATGTGCTTCCGTATCTGTACGATATTAAAAAAGCGCGTGAGCTTGTTAAAAAATCAGGAATAAAACCACAAAAACTAAAGTTTAATTTTTCAACAAGGGGAGTGAGTCAGAAGAAAATGGATGAGGCCGTTTTTTTTCAAAAACAACTAGCGAAAATTGGAATTGAGTTATCAATAAAACAAAATAATTTTTTTGATTTTTTCACTCAATTGGCAGAGGGAGAAGTTCAAATGTGGAGTGATTACTGGAGTTATGATTACCCTGATGCTCAAAATATTATTCAGTTACTTGTTAATAATGAGAGCTTGAGTATAAATAAGTCAAGTTATTCAAATCCAAAGGTCGATCAACTCTATCAAAAATTGGTAAAAACGCACTCTGGAGCAATGAGAAAGAAACTAGCCCATCAAATTGAGGATGAAGTTGAACATGACTTTCCATGGGTTTTGTTAATGTATGATAGTACTTATTTACTTCATCACAAAGAAATTAAGAACTTTAAAAGATCCTCTTATATTAGAAATTATGTAAAATACCTAGATAATTCAGTTCAAAGAAATTAATACGATATGAAGCTCTTTTTGGCTTCTTGCAAGAAGAATTGTTGTTCTTCATAAGACTTTGCTAAAAGAAATTTTCGCTTAAGGATATCTCCAGCAGGTAAATCATCAAAAATATAACGACTAACACTTTTAAGTCGTTTAATTCGAGAGGATTCTTTTAAATTTTGTTTAAGTGTTTCAGTATAAAAAGCATCAAAGTATTTTATAATTTCAGCTATTCTTAACTCAGTTGAGTCGACTAATTTTTCTTTGTAGAGCTTTGCAAGCCAAGGTGTTTTTAATGCCGGTCTTGCGAGCATAACAGAGTGGCACCCTGTAAAGTTAAAATATCTTTCTATATCATCTGTGTTCCAGATATCACCATTGCCAATAAT
>JABJPQ010000283.1 GCA_018663815.1 Halobacteriovoraceae bacterium
TACCATAAAGACATAAAGAATTCCAAGACAAGGACAGCAATCGCTGAAACGGATGCAAATTCACCAGATCGCTACGTTAACAGATACGAGAAAGCTTCTTTAGTGTTTTATGGAGCAGAGAAGAGATTTGGATCTAGTAATCTTTTTGCATTTTTAAAGAGTTATTACTCTGAATACAAAGGCACGAGAAAGGCTACGACAAAGAATTTTTTAAAAGGGGTTAAGGTCAGCCTAGGAGAAAAAGCTGAAAAATATTTCAGCGACCTACTGTTTCAAAAAGATTGGTCTTCTGTTGATCTTGACTGGTTGGTTGAGCAAAAAAGTAAATAAACTTAAAGAAAAAAGACCAAAAAAAAGCCACCTCAGTGGATGATAATTATCTCAAACTAATACTAAAATGGTGGGAGCGTTCCACCTGAATCAATTTTTAGCTACTTAGCATTCATCACTATGGCAATTGCCTTACAAATCATCCTACAGACTGGATTAGGCCTTCTGTGTAATTTTGTTCGTCAGTCTTTACCGCTATATCGAATAGTGATATAGTTGCTGACAGGAATGGAGTAAATGTGATTATTGATTTTCAGGGAAAGATTGCTAAAGACATATGGGAAACTAATACTTCGAAGTCTTTGCCTAGAGAATTGTGGATACGTGCTAAAGCTTTGTTGACAATAATGCATGCGACTAGAGACTTGGATGATTTAAAAATAAAAGGACAACCGCCTAATATTCGTCTTCATAAACTTAAAGGTGATCGAAAAGAATATTGGAGTGTAACAATAAAACTACCTTGGTGTATTACGTTTAAGTTTAAAAATGGTGAATTTACTGAGGTTAAGATAGATAACTATCATTAAAAAAAAGTGAGGTCGATTATGATTACAAACCCCATGCCGATGCATCCTGGAGTTGTGCTTTCTTCCGTTTATATGAGCGAAATGGGTCTTACTCAGGTTGGACTTGCTAAGCTTTGTGGTTGCACTAGTGCAAAAATAAACGAGATCGTGAATAAGAAGCGTTCCATTACAGCGGCCTTTGCAATAACACTTGAAAGTACTATTGGGACAAGTGCTGAAATGTGGGTAAGGATGCAAGCGGAGTATGATCTTTGGGAAGCTAGGCAAAAATTAGCCTCATAAAACGGTTCTTCCTTTTGTTGCACCTAGAAGTTGTACAAGTAGAGCTTTAGTCTTTCCCTAAAGCCCTAAAATACAAAATCATTTATTTTTTAAAAACAACATCGATGCCACGATCTAATTTTTCTTCAAGTTCTACAGAGGTCATTACTCGATTGTGATTAAGGCGAAGGTGTTTTTGATTAAAATGACTTTTGTGTTTAACTTTATAGTCTTAATTTGGAAAGTTTACCCACCATCGACCGATGACAACCGTAAAAAATCTCTTTGAAATAATCAACAGACAGAAATACTTTTCTCAAACGGGCGTATTTCTTTTATCTCAAAAATAAAATCTTCTTTTGTGCAAATTTTGTTTAGTCCTTGTTTTTATATCTCAGATCAAAATGATGTCAGTGATTTTAGGCGTTTAAGGACGTGAACCATTGTTTTTTATTTATCCGCTAATAAAGTTTGCGAAACTATCTTTGCGGATATAGAATCTAGTTAAGACTATCCGCTAACAATCTTGATTAACTATTTTTGCGGATAATGAATAATTTTGAGGAGGATTCTTTGAGCGACAATATATTTATAGGACGTGACGATGAGTTGAAAGACCTCCGAAGTCTCTATCAGGCAAAAAAATCAAAATTAATTGTAATATATGGAAGGCGGAGAATCGGAAAAAGTACGCTTGTAGAAAAATTTTGTGAATCCTTCGAGAGCTTAAGATTTGAGGGATTGGAAGCAGAGCATACTCCAGGTCAGATTGATCAGTTCGTAAGCGGAAAATTTTTGGATAGTTGGAACCTGAGTTGTTTTTTAAGTTCCTAAGATGCAATCCTTATATCAACATCTTTATTCTTTTGTAAATAGTTTAA
>JABJPQ010000103.1 GCA_018663815.1 Halobacteriovoraceae bacterium
ACTATTTACAAAAGAATAAAGATGTTGATATAAGGATTGCATCTTAGGAACTTAAAAAACAACTCAGGTTCCAACTATCCAAAAATTTTCCGAGAACGATGTTCAATCAATTTATGTTTGAAGTCGAAATAAATACTTCTATTGCTAAAGAAGCCACTTCCGATCATGAAATCTTCATTCTCCTCATTGGTAATCAACTTCAGTCTACCTACCTTAAAATTCTCTTGAAAAAACTCTCCTACTTCTAATTTCTTAATTAATATTTCATCATATTCTAGTTTAGCTCCTGATGCACCTCCTGCCATGTACTGCCCCACCTTTTGGTAATCTTCAAACGATGCAAAAGGAACGTTAGACTTTTGCGCACCGGAATCAAAAAAGCATTCATAATCAATAAGATCAAATGAGCAAGGTATAAAAATCTTTCCTGATCTAATCGGGCCCTGCCTTAAAATCATTTGCGCTGCAAATGCCTGTGTTAAAAAAAACATTGATAAAACTAATACTTTCATTTTCACTCCCTTAAAAGAAATTTCCCTCAAGGATATATACTTACTCCTTAAATATTGCAATTTCTGATTTAATAGTATACTTAAAGTAACCCTTAATGAGTTTAGGATAATAAATGAACAGCAAGTACATACTTAAAACATTAAAAACAATCTTAAAAAGCAAAAAGTTAACCTACAAAATCCTTGCTGAGAAGATTGGGATTAGTGAAGCAGGAATAAAGAAAATGTTTGTATCTGGGGACTTAACTCTCAGTCGTTTGATACTCATCTGTGACTTACTCCATATCTCTTTAAGCGATCTAATCCAAGCATCGCAAAACCGGACCATAACTCAATTAAAATTTAACCAACAGCAAATAAATTATTTCTCGAAGTATCCTCATTATTTTTCTTTTTTTCTAAAATTATGCGCTGAAGATGGAGATACAAAAGATATAGTGGAAAAATATCAACTAACAGAAAAATCTACTTGGAAGTATTTAAAAAAACTAGACGAGCTAAAGTTAATCCAACTTCTCCCCGACAATAAAGTTCAATTTTACCATACACTTCCTCTAACTATTAATCCGGAAGGTGAGTTTTTTAAAAACTTAATAGGAAAATATGCAAATACATTTATTCAAAATATTCAAAACAATAAAGAAGAAAGGAATAAGCTGAACATGACTCAGTTTAGACTCTCTATAGAGAACTCGAATAGATTTCGTAATGACTTATTAAAGCTACAAAATTCTTATCAAAGACAATCAGAGGTTGATAAGGTGATTTTAAAGTCAAACGAATTAAATGATTTTTCCTTGTTAATAGCATATGGGGAAATTTCTTTTATTCCAGAAGTGATCAATATTTGATTTACTCCTAAACCTTCATGACACTTTTTTAAGTCAAAAAAATTAACAACAAGAGGCTCTCTCCCCTATAGTATCAAGTACTTGCGATAAAATTAGTCTTTAACTTTCTGCCAAACACAGATCAATAGTATAATGAATATATTCAATAATCCATGCAAGGGCTAAAATGAAAACCTACTCTTTTTTATTAATACTTAGTTTATTTATCTCTTGTATCCCTCAGGAAGAAATTAAATGTGAACCTGCCAACGCTGAATCTAGCACCTGCTCACAAGATGAAAAAATAGCTAATACTTCAGCAGGTGGTGTAAAGGATGAAAATCTAGAGCCAGAGTATCGCTCTTGTGGAGAAACTCCCCACACAGAATCGGTGACAAGAACAATGTATCAAAATGCGAACGTAAGTATGCCTCTCAAGTGCATATCAGAAGTGCAAACTCAGACCTGCAATGATGGAAGTTTTGGAGATTGGTCCGGAAATTATACCCATGAGACTTGCACTGTAAACGCAGTAATATCAGGTGAGCAGTTAGTTGCATTTCCAGGCGCAGAAGGTTTTGGATCGAAAACAGCAGGAGGAAGAGGCGGTGAAATCGTAAAAGTAACCAATTTAAATGACTCAGGTCCTGGTAGTTTTAGACAAGCTGTTCAAGCACCGGCAAGACATAGATTAAATGGCCCAGATGATTATAATTATGAAAGTAAAGACGCCTATAATAGAAGATTAGATGCTTCTGGAAAAAAGATCATCGTTTTTGAAACCTCTGGAATAATTAATCTTAAATCAACCTTATTAATTAGTTATCCATTTCTTACAATCGCTGGTGAAACCTCACCCGGAGGAATTCTTATCACAGGACACCAAACTAACTTAAATACTCATGATGTTATTATGCGTTTTATGCGCTTTAGAGTTGGTTCACATCGAATTGTTGACGGTGCTGATCCTGAGAAGTTAGATTCATTTGATATCCTAGGCTCTTATTGGGCCGAAAATGATGCCTATAATATTATAATTGATCACTGCTCTTTTAGTTGGGGCGTTGATGAAACAATGTCACTAACAGGAGGTGTACTAAACACAACTGTCCAATGGTCCATCGTAAGCGAAGGTTTAAGTCATGCAGGTCACCCAAAAGGTGAGCATAGTAAAGGCCTTATGGTATCAGGTAAATATGTAAACCCATCAAGCGTTTCTTTACTTAGAAATTATGTAGCTCACAACACTGGTAGAAGCCCGCTCATGAGTAGCCCAAGTGATGTAGATACCATTGTTGATGGCAGAAATAACATATCTTACAACTGGAATGGTGGTTCTGCACCTCAAGTGAATGGTTCAGCAAAAGTTAACTGGGTTCATAACTATGCAAAAAAAGGGTTAGACTCTAATGATTACTCATATGAGATTACTTATGGAAATGAAACAGCTTCAGTTCCTCAACTCTATGTTTTTGGAAATATAGGTAGCACCAGAAAGTCACAAGCTGATGAGAGACAATGGTATGTTGGTTATTCATGGAGAAATGTTTTAATGAGTGAAGATCCTCTTAGAGCGAATGTCGAATTTTCATCACCACAAACGAATACTTATGAGATGTCACAAAACAATTCTCAATGTATTTTATCTGCTGTGGGAGCAACGGCACCAATAAGGGACAGCGTGGACACCAGAGTTATAAATGACTTTTTTAATGGTACAGGGAAAATTATTGATAATATTAATTTTCCAGATGACTTTCCTGTCTTTGAAAATAAAACAGCTCCAATAGATTCAGACAATGATGGGATGGCCGATGTATGGGAGAGCGCACACGGAATGAATGTTGGTGTAAATGATTCTGCAAATGATTTAGATGGTAACGGATATACCAATATTGAAGAGTATCTACACTCTTTAGCAGCTAAGAGTTTTACTTACGATAGCGATTGTATGTCAGAAAATATGCAGTGATAATTATAGTAAAAAAACGAGGACAGCTACAACCGCTTGGATCTTATAAACTAAGAGAAGTGTAGAATATAATCTAAAAATATAATCTAAAACCTATCACCAAAAAAACTTCAAAATGAGTCAGTCACTGCTAGCGTAGTAACTACGAGCCAAGCTGTCGCTTAACTCGAAAAATAAATAATATCACGTGTACTTTTTTGATTTTTAAACCTCCCCTTAATCACCATAAAACTTACCTATGAGAATGTGTGGAAGGTTCTACAAGAGGAACATAATTATCATTATCCAAATCACCACAAACCACTTTGTTGGAAAGAACTGAGTTCTTATCCGACATTGCCATAAAAGTACAGATTCCGTTTGTAGATTTTTGATATGTATATGCATACCTAAACTCTTGAGATACATTATTGGTATGCGAAACCTCTATAGTTAAAGCGCAAAACTCTGAGAGTCCTTTATTAATTACTCTTATACTGGAAGCCTCTATGGGTTTATAGAAACGTAATTCAGCCCTATAGTTTCCTCCACGTTCCTTCATTTCTTCAGTGGTTTCTAATCTACTAGATGTTGGTATTCCACATTTAATTTCTGAGCCTAAATCTGTCGTAGCGAAAGATGGCATGGAAGTTAAAAGAGTTAAGCCTATTAATAGTTTTTTCATTTTGTATCTCCAAAGCATACGCTCATTTAATTAATGGTTTCAATCAAACCTTGATTATAAGTTCTTAGTCTTATCATACAGGAATAATCGAAATTTTCAGATAACCTTAGAAAATGTTTCATAGGGTGTTAGAATACTAACAGGTGAACACAATTCGAGGGTTTTAGAGGGGATGATTGTAGTGATCTTTTGAACTGCCAGGGAACTTTCTTGAGATTCTGATAAGGATAGTCGGATGTGACTATATATTTAGCTCACCAAACAGAGACCCATAAGCTGAGTGTTTTTATTAATCCACTCTTTACACTTGAAGATATATCATTCCCTTTTAGTTCTAATAGTGAATCTTGTTTCTCTAAAAGAGCAAGTACTAGGTCATAAAAAATAGGAGCTTCGGATAAATTTCGATCAATAATTTCAATAAGTACGATTTTTACTTCATTTGCATCACCTTAAGTGGTTCTGAAGTGTTTTCTAGCTTTAACTAATTCAATTTTTATAAAAAAATATGCCATTAGGCACTAGTAGACCCAATTTTTTAATACAATTCTTAAAAGCTTAATCGTTAAGGAGATAAAGCGAAATGCCAGAGCGACCCTACTTTTATTATATCAAACCAAGCACCCTTTTTATTTCTTCAAGAGTTGTCTGCCCTAACGTCACCAACTTCATAGCATTATAGGTAAGATCATGAAAATTCGCATTTTTCTCTAGGCTTACTTTGATTTGTGAAAGATGAGTTTCATCAGAAATAAGGTCTTTCATTTCTTTACTACTACTCCAACCTTCAAATACAGGAACACGCCCTAAATAGCCAGAGTAGTTACAATGTGCACAGCCTTTCCCCTTATTTAGAGTACTAGGTATTTTAGTGGGATCATAATATTTTTCAATGAGTTTTTTTTCCTCATCATCTATAAGGTGATCTTCTATGCAATGTGAACAAATTTTTCTAACAAGTTTTTGAGTCATAGCCCCTACCAGCCCACTGGAAATCAGACTTTTCTCAATGCCTAGATCCCTAAGCCTGGGGATAACTTCCAAGGATGATGGTGTATGAAGAGTAGAGAGAACAAGATGACCTGTCATTGCTGCCTCTAACGCTATTTTAGCCGACTCATGGTCTCGAATCTCTCCAATCATAATACAATCAGGATCCTGTCTAAGGATCGCTTTAAGGGCCTTTTCAAACGTCATTTGCTGTTTAACATTAATTTCCAATTGGTTAATGCCAGGTATTTCCAGCTCAACCGGATCTTCCACCGTAATGACATTAAGTTCGATACTGTTTAATTGATGGAGCAATGAATAGAGAGTCGTTGTTTTCCCAGAGCCTGTTGGTCCGGTGATTAAAAACAAACCTTGCCTACATTTTACTACTGATTGCAATATTTGATATAATTCTCTATCTGTTGTAAGTGAGCTAAGTGGTGGTACTTGAACTTTTTCAGGTATAAGCCTTAAGACAATTTTTTCTCCATGCTTTAACGGGATAGCAGAAGATCTTGCATAAACATTTAAACCTTTCGATTCAAAATGAATTTGTCCATCTTGAGGATTAAGTTTATTTGTTATATCCATTTTAGACATTATTTTTAAACGACTTAGAACTTCAATACCAGGATCAGGATAGGATAATTTAACCTTCGACTCTCTTAAAACTCCATCAACCCTATAACGAACCGTTAGTTTATCACCATTTGGTTCTATATGGACATCGGAAGCTCTCAGCTTCGTTCCTTCAATAAAAATTTGATTGATAGTTTCAACAGTATCAATACTTTGAGTTTTTCGTGTAGATATTACTTCAAGCTCATTACCTTTTAAGAAATTTTTATCGTAATGATGTTTAAATTCGGGTAAATATTTATTGAATTGATTCACGGATAATAAAAAGACATTTACTTTTAAATTGATCAGGTATCGTCCTAAGGTTGAATACAAAAGATGACTGTCCGGGTTAACTACACCTAAAGTTATCTGGGTTTCATTCTCTTCTAGCGGAAGAACTTGAAAACCACTTATGATATCCCATGGTATAGCTGTCTTTACTGAGCTGAATTTGGGTGAGTTATTTATATCATAATACTCAAGACCTGAGTGTTTATTTGCATCTTGAATCATTCTGGCCATAGAACGGCCAACTTCAATTGAAAAGTATGGGTGATCAATTAGTTGGTTAAATATTTTTTTGGGAAATACGGTTAAAATTGAATCTGTTGTAGCAATCGCAGTCAAGTACCTATTCTCGTCTAATAAAACGGGAAGAATTCCAAAGGATTCATTCGTTTTTAGTTTTGAAACACACGCAAGCATATCACTATTCTCTACTTCTTTTAAAATTGTGACAGCACCTTTTGAAAGAATATAAAAGACGTTAACAGAAGTGCTTGAATCAAATATGACTTCATTTTTTTTCACTAATTTAATTTGTAAATGTTTCATTAATTGAGAACGAACTTTATCAGGTAAAGAATTGAAAAGTGGATTGGTGTTAATTGTTCTCACCTTAAACATGTCATCACTTTCTATCTCATCCTCATAACAACTCTTTTCATTATCCTTTGTTGGACGAAACGAACGATATTTTTTTGATAAAACGTCGTACTGAGAGTTAAATGTCTCTTCATTGATTAAGTGAATTTCTATTTTTATATCTTTAAAAGCCTTAAAGTATTGTTGAACATCACTGTCTCTTGGAGAAATGGAAGCAATGGCCAAAACATTTCCCTTTATACTTAATGGAATCGATCTAATTTTTTTCCAACTCTCAACAGGTAAGTAGGAAAGTACATCTAGATCCATTTCAATCTGATCTTCGTTAAAATAGGTAATATATGAGTGGGAATCTATAAACTGGGAAACAAGCTTCCCAAGGTCTCTGGCCAATCTTTTAGAGATGTCAGGGAACTTTTTTAAGATTTGAATAAATCTATCACCGTTTAAGTATAATAGCTCGCAATTTTCATGAACAATTGCAGATGCAGATGTATTCCCCTTGGTAAGAACTGAGAGTTCTGCAAAATAATCACCAGAACTTAAAATTGCGGCCTGATTCATTCGATTAAAGTCTTTTTGAAAATAGGTAATTTCGACTTTACCTGATTTTATAAAGTATACTTTATCATTTAGTTCATTTTCTAAGAATACTGGAGAGCCTTTAGTAATGGTTTTAGATTCTAGATTTTTTATAACCAAATCAATTACTATATTATCAGCTCCCTTAAATAAGAGTGAGTTTGAGATAACTTTTCTAATCTGTTCATCGTTAAATTGATCATCAACTTGAATTTCAATTTTTCTAGCTTCCATCCTTTCTGATCGGTTTTATTTGAGTTTTATTGAGAATATGTACTTTAATATACGTACCTAGTTATAGGAAGATATTCTATCCTTAACTAGATAGTTGAGTAATATAGTTACTTGGTTTTAAGTAACTCGTAATATTCTTTTGAAATCCCAAACCTAGCTTCACCACCCTTTCTGATAATACTTTGCTTGATTAGTTGAGCGCTAACTGGTACTTCCTCTAGGCTTAAACCTAACTCCACCGACTCCTGAGGGGCACCTTGGACTTCACGTAAATAGCTTGAGTAAGCTGATTTTTCACTTTGATTATGCTGAGCACTTTTTTTCAGTTGTGCTAATGATTTATCTTCTGTAAGAAAATCTAAAAAATCCTCTAATGACAGAAAATATTTTTTCGTATTAAATGTTTTTGCATCAGTCATCTTCCCTGCAACTCGATAGTTCTTACTCAACACATAATTAGTATTTGAAGGGTGCAAAACGGTTGCTCCAATCTGTCCTATAGTTAGCACTGAAGGAATAAAAGAATATAGTTTTTGCACAAGATCCATAACACTAGCTGGAGTGGGATTTCCAATGTATTCTTCAATACGAGGCCTACACTTAATAGCATTTTCCTCAATGTCTTTAAAAGTTGGGCTTGAAGAGTCCACAGTAAAGATATCGTTAACCAACCCTGCCAGTTTAGGATCTGTGATCTCTTTACTTTTGTTTCTAATTTTTTGAAATTCTTCTAGCAGCTTTTCTTTAAGTTTATCAGTGAATTCTCGGTGGTATTCCACAAATGCAGCATCCTGTGCTTCACTAGTTTTGTGTACACATACTAATGTAAGTGAAGCATTATAGGGAACAAGCTTGACCATTGGATCTTGAGGACCAGTATAACTAATATCACTTAGCTTAACAACAAGTAGGCTCTCAAGTAGAGAGCTATTATCTTTTATTAGCATTCCTTTAAAACTGCTTAAATGAGAGCTAACTTTTTCACTTTTTAAAAATCCAATTTTACCTTCCACCAATTGAAAACATCGATCAGCATATGCCGATGTTGTTAAAAGAGAAGCTATTAAAACAATAAAATATTTCATTTTCATATATAACCTTTTTTAAAATTAAAATTGAATACCGTATTGAAGGTGGGTTTCCTCTCTTTTGACATCGTGAGTAAGAGCAACTTTATATTGTTTTTTGTCGGAGCTCCAAAAAATACCATGTGTGCGAGAGTCTATATGTTGATCAGCCTCATTTGGTAGGGCCGTATTTATAAATTCATACCCAAATTTATTAACTCCGGATTGTTTAACCGTTTTAATATTCAAAGTATCAATTCCTTTGATATTATTATTTCCAAAAATTCCTAAATCAACATAGTTCTCTGTTTCGTAGGAAATATCAACATGGTCCACGGCCTGGTTGGTAAAATCAATTGCATTTTGAACATATTCACTATCAGATCGAGATTTGCTGGTATTGATCCTAGCCTTCACACCAAAAATGAGTCCAAAAACCCCACTAAGAGTAGTATCTAAATCATCGAGATTTCCTATGGAAGCACCTCCTCCGAGAGCCACTTCCAGCTTAGCTTGTTGAAAACAAACAGCACAATTTTCGTTATCCTTTCCATCTACTTGTAGCCTTGCTCCAAAGGGAAGGTAGAGTCCACTTATATGGTTTTTACCTTTACTATCTTCATCAAGAGAAACTTTCATAATTTTTAGTTTGGATACTTTGGATGGGAATTGAACTCGATTTAAATAGACCTTTACATCACTGTCATTTAAATATTCAAATGTTCCTGTTTCTTTTGCTTGAATACCTAAGCGATTATAATCTTGTCCAAGACCTAAGTCTGCTGACAGCTCCATATTTCCATCTAAACGTGGTTTGTTTCCGCTTGCTTTGGCACGAATCCCAGATAAGGATAGACTTACTTCTGCCTCGTCAATATCCACACTTGCTATAGATAAGCCTTGGTCAATGCTTTCTTGTTGCTCGTTAGATAAAGGTGCGAGATCTTCAAGAAATTCATCCCCGCCTAGATCTAGGGCAAAAGCTGAAATTGTCAAATAATTAGTCATAACGAACATAAAGGAATACACAAAAATCTTCATAATTAGCCTACTTGGTTAAAATTACATTTATCTAGTTAGATAAGTGCAAAAGACATACCAAGCAGATTGTGTGAAAGCTGATTTGTTCTACTCTCGAGAGTAAAGATTGTTCAATCGTTACAACGGCTCACTCACCTACTTTCACCACTGTAGCAAAGATATTTAAACCATTATAATCAAAAAATAAAGAGGATCCGACCACGTAAGCTTCTTCAGTAAACCATAGAGGAATCACATATGGTTCAGCTTCAAAAGATAATTTCGTTTCTTGTACTTTAGCTACAACTTGTTCGTAAAGAGCATTCTGGCAATTGATGCAACTTGAACTAATACTATGGGAAATAAAGTATGCAATAGTGTAACTCGTAACTATGCCAAGACCATGATTAATTACAATATTATCCAAATGCGGACCAAAAGGTTTAATTTTTTCTTCTATCACAGGATAAGGTCCCCACTTAGCATTATAATTCTCTGCTGAAGCTGCTGAAGGCACTTTGCTTACAAGCGTATCTGTTCCATGTAAAGCATCATCTGTAGTACCTCTAATCATATCCGCTACAAAATCATATGTACTAGTCGAGTATCGATTTTCTCTAAACAATCTAAATGTATCACCATAAAACAATGAAAATATCGAACCAGATGTACGATTATTACCGGCCCATGTTCCGACGGTAGTAGAATAACTGTAAGGATTATTTGGCCTAAGAACTCCTGTGTCATGGTGCTTATATGTAGTGAGAGTTGATTCACTATAAAGTGCAATTGATAAATAAAGAGTCGAATATTCATACCCAATATTATCAATGCTTATTTCAGAATGCGGTAAATATGCTGAATACAACGTGTTACCAGATATTTTATTTTCAATCCCTCTTGCGGAAATTTGATAATCTGGTCCTGAAAGTTCGAGAGGCTTTTCAAATAACACTTCAAAACTAAGTCGTTCTCCATTTAACTGTCTCGTGAAATCTGATTGCGCAATTACTAATGCATACTTTGAGTTTGGAGCAAGATTAACATTCACCTCACTGCTTAGGTGGTCAAGAACGGCCAGAGGTTCTTCTGGAGCAAAACCTGGATAATCAGTAATCTCTACAAACTCAGCTTTGAATTCACCACCACTTACGTGATCTAGAATTGTTCCAATAAATGATTTAATGGATACGCTATAAAGTCCTTCTGGAACATCTAAATCTGTGCTGTACTCAATCACAGTTGCACCGTTAATATTATCAATTTGATAAACAGGACTCGTTACTGATCCTTTAATCTCAAAACTACTTTTAGGTTTGAAACCATAACCTATAAATGAATCCATCTGTGGAAAGCGTGCTACATTTTGATAAGTATAATCAAAAATAAAGTCCAAGTAAGTATCTACAAGTAATGCCCCGGTTCCTATCCAGTTTTGAAGAGGTTCATATAACTTATCCGATGAAGCTTTGTCATGGTCTATAGTGTACTTTAAAATATTAAGAATTTCGTATGGTGTGTCTGTAATAAAACTACAAACATTATATCCTTCTGTTCCAGGAGTTAAGTCATCAATATATTTTAAGAAAAGATTTTGCATATAATCTCTCTCCTTATGGTCTTTGACGGTAGGGAAATCAGGTCCAACAGAGTAACCCGTTATTCCCATGTTAACAAAGTCCTCATCATAAAGTTCTACAAACCAAAGTTCATAAAAAGAATAAAAATCATTGATTAGATCAGCAGCATATTGAGCGGAGCTCTCTGTAATCCAATTTGCTGGATCTTCATTACCAATGTTTCCAATTTTGGAGTAGTTGTATTGGATAGCATGAAAATATTCATGAGCGATAGTCGCCTTTTGATCTGTCAATTCATCTGCGATTTCAGATGAAGCACATGTATTATTACCAATTTGGTTTTTGCAATAAGCATTAAGTAGTATGCTAACTCTAGCCTCTTCTCCTTTATTTTGTGCCTCTCCAGAAAAACTTGGGTTTACGAATACTGCAACGTCTTTAGCTGAGTTACATCCCATATCAACATACTGAGTATCTGCATATTTAAAGTCATCCAAAATGGTATTTAAATAAGTTTTGATCGTAGCCAGTGCTTCGGGAGTTGCTATCTTTGCGTTGCTAACACTAGGATCTACAACCCAATGAATATTTATATTTGAATTCGTATCTAGCGTAAGAGTAACATGTGTAGCAGAGTATAATTTCACTAATTGGAGTTTAAAACTAGTGGCCGTTGCATCACCAATCGGTACTTCAATTTCAGATTCTAAAACTCCATCTGTGCTGGTAGTTGCTAACATCTTAACTGACTTTTTTGAATGAGGTAAAGAGCTGGATTTGCCGGTGTGAACATCGGTGGCCAACATAAAAATATCTTTATCTGTTATTTGACCTAAACCCAAAGCCACAGGATCAAGTTTTAAATTAATTTTTGCTGTTTTTTTAGCACTGCTTGGTATCTTATCCACTTCAACCACAAATGTTACAAACGTAGTCTTTGGTGCTGTTATCTCCTTACTTGTAGGGTCGGTATAATTAAAAGCTCCGTTTGCAAGGTCCATATCGGCCATACTAAGTTTGACAATAGCACCCGCTAGCTTATTAGCTGCAGGAATATTTATATTATACCCTTTAAAGTTCTCGAGATCCTTGCCAATAATATCTAATCCCGTATTGCTGACTTCATTTTGTGTCAGCGGGATATCAGTTTTATTAATAACCTCAAGCTCCCATTCTTGAAAATAATTTACGCCCTTACTTGAAAAATAAAGTTGAACTTTGTGTTTTCCAATATCATTCACTGTTGGCTTGAAGCTAAAGCTTGTCTTACCTAAGACAAAGATTTCATCTAGGGGGGAAGTGCCACCGTTTATGTTTTGAAAATAAAGGTCATCAATAATAAAATCTTTTGGACTGTATAGAGAAGCTTCAAGCATTGGGCCGTAGACATAATCAATTCCGACAATAGCTTTGACTTGAGGAATTGATTGAATTCCTTCGGTTGTAGAATTATTTTGAGTGGGAGTATTTGAACGTTCACAGCCGAATGAAATAATTAATAATAACGTCATGACTAAATTTTTAAAGTAAGTATTCATAAAGTTCCTCATCCCAAACAAAGTATGGCTTTTTTAATACATCCAACCTCTAAGCGTTATTTCTTTCACTTAATAGCTCACATTATTTGTATAATATAATGAGAAACTAACACAACTTAGAGTTCCATGGCATAGCTTTGAAATATTTATAAAAGATTGAAACTCTAGACGTGCATAAATTAAAGCTTTGAAAAAGCAGTTTGAAATTTGTCTTAAAAAGAAATGAATTTAGGCTATTTCTTTACTAAAACGATAGCTTTCTTAGGTGTAAAGGCTCGTTTTAATCCACCATAGCTGATGATTAAAAGAACTGCTGTAATTGATAGTGTAAGCATGTTGACCTCCTAATACCTTATCGGTAGGACCTATACTTAATTATAGCACTAGAATATTTTTTTTGAGCAAATTTGTGCCCATATTTACTAAAATCCACTTACACCTTATAATTTAACGATATTTCAATAACTTAAATGGTGAGGATTTTATGCCCAATAGGCTAACGACACAGCAAAAAGCCCTGGAACTCAACTTAGACGAAACTATTTATGGCACTTTTGCAGAAATTGGCGCTGGACAAGATGTCGCCGGTAATTTCTTTAAAGCTGGAGCAGCGTCCGGAACCGTGGCAAAATCCATTTCTGCTTATGATATGACGTTCTCTGATGCAATTTATGGTAAGGAGACAAGTCGCAGATATGTATGTCAGGCCAGAGTAGAGAAAATGGTCGATTACGAATACGATCTCATCATGGAGCGATTAGGAAAGTCACATTGTAATTGTAACTTTTTCTCTTTTGCTAATACGGTTTCCGCTAGAAATTTTATGGGAAATAATGAGCCCCATGGTTGGTTGGCCGTAAAGTTTCGTTCTTCACCCAAGGAAGCTCCTAGCCAGTTGGTATTACATGTTCGTATGCACGATCAAACAAATCTATTACAACAAAAAGCAATCGGGATGTTAGGGGTTAATATGATTTACTCTTGCTTTAAGAGTAAAGAAAGTATTGAGCAGCTCATTGGTGCTTTAATGGAAAACCTTACCCGAGATAGTATCGAAATTGATATGATAAACACTGAAGGGCCAGCGTTTGCTCACCTTGATAATAGATTATTAAGCCTGCAACTTGTCGTTAAATCTTATACGGATGCCGTCTTTTTTGATTCAGATGGAACTGTTAAACTGGCAAAAGACGAGTTTTACAAAAAAAATATTTTATTAACCCGAGGAAGTTATAGACCACCTACAAAAGTGAATGCAGATATTTTAGAAACAGCTCCTAAAAATTTCTCAGCTGATATTGAAGAAAAAAAGATACTTTCTATTGCAGAAATCACGATCAATCATCTCAAAGAAGATGGAGAGATAACGGGGTCTGACTTTTTAGCGCGAGTTGATTTACTTTCAATCATGGGACAAAAAGTTCTTATCACGAATATGCCGCAATTTATGCATCTAACAAATTATATTTCTCGCTTTAAACCGAAAAATATAGGTCTTGTTTTTGGTGTGTATAATTTTATGCAATTATTTGAAACGAATTATAGTCAATTCCGAGGAGGGATTTTAGAAGCATTAGGAAGGCTTTTTAGGTCTAATGTTATGATTTATTTGTATCCTTATAGAGAGGAAAGTCAATCCGATAAATTAATGGATCTTGATGGAATAACAGTTAACAACACTAATGATTATTTACTAGAGTATTTAAAAAGGTCAGGACAGGTTAAAAATCTTTCAGGTTATAATGATGCACTTTTACATATTTATTCACGTAAAGTTTTGGAAATGATTAGAAATTCCGAATCAGGTTGGGAAGACCTTGTTCCCTCTGAAGTCGCAAAAGAAATTAATGATGAATGTTTGTTTGGTAATCCTACTTGTACGCCGAAAAAGTAGAACTTATGGTTGATAGACGCAACGAAATTTAATCGAAGCACTTGCAGTTGCAGTATTAAAATTTAAATCAAGAGCATAAATACCTGCGAAGCCTAAATTATTGTAAATCCTACCTATGCAAGATTTTAGAGCGTTTTAGATTAGAATGTTAAAAATATACCCAAGACAAATAATTGAGCTAGCAACAGAGAAAAAATAAATAACAACCAGCTTTAATTTCATAACTTTTCTTAAAAGGATTGCCTCTGGTAAGGATAAGCCAATTACGGCCATCATAAATGCCATGGCCGTACCAATAGGTATTCCTTTTGAGACAAGGCTTTGAATGACAGGAATGATACCAGAAGCGTTTGAATACATTGGTATTGCTACTAGGGTTGATATTGGAACTGCAAAGAGGTTATCTTTGGCCATATATCTTTCAAAGTAATCTACCGGGATAAATCCATGAATGATTGCACCAATAGCGATACCTCCCAATACGTAGGGAATAATTCGCTTGAAGGTATCAAAGGCATCTTCTTTAATGGCCGGAAGTCGTTGCTTAAGTCCTCGTGAGTCTTGTAGGACTGATTGTTGAATTTTTTCTTTAAGTTGCTCTTTAACCCAATCCTCTAAGTAATGCTCCAGTTTAAGTTTACCTAGAATAAAGCCAACAATTGTTCCGACGGCCATACCAGCAACAGCATAAATAACTGTGATTTTCACTCCAAATATACTTAAAAATAAAATGAGTGCAATTTCATTTACTAATGGAGATGTAATAAGAAAAGAGAGCGTAACACCTAAGGGAATACCTCCTTTTAAAAAACCAATGAAAAGAGGAATGGATGAGCAGCTACAAAATGGAGTAATCGCTCCCAGTAAGGATGCTAAAAGATGCTCTAGTCCATAGAGCTTTTTGTCTTCTAAGAAATTTCTAACTTTATCAATGGGAAAGTAAGAGTTAAATATTCCCATCAGCGAAATAACAAAAACAACCAGAAAGCTGATCTTTATCGAATCGTAGATGAAAAAATGCAATGACTTAACCCAGTGGTGAGTAGGATCTAATGAGAGCCAATCATAGATAAGTATATTGGTTATATATTCAAACATAATTTATTTTAGAAATTCCTTAATCTCATCAACTGTATTCACTTTGCCAAATGAGACAACCTTATCATCGATGACTAAACCGGGAGTTTTCATTACGTTGAATTTTGCTATCTCTGAAAACTCAGAGACTTTTTCAACCTTTGCTTCACAAGAAAGCTCAGTCAGTGCTTGTTTGGTATTATCTTCTAATCGTTGGCAGTTTTTACAGCCAGAACCTAAAATTTTTATAATCATTATTTTCTCCTCATTAGAGTTTATTTATGCATTCTAAAATATTATCTAATAGGCATGGAACTCGTAATGAATAATAGACTTGCATCGATTTCTTTTGGTTTTTTAAGACTCCGGCAATTTTTAAAATTTTCAAATGTCGGGAAAGTGTTGATTGATCGATATCGATTAATTTATTGAGCTCACTTACACATAGTTCTTTTTTTCTTAAGTTATAGGATAGTAAAAGTCTCGTTGGGTGACCCAGAGCTTTAAAAATCTCAGCTTGTTTTTCAAAATCAATATACTCTTCTATCTTTGCCATATGGCAATATAGCCAAGTGACTATTTGGTTGCAAGCTTTTTTCTCTTACATTGAAAATTTATGTGCTTGATCTTTTCGTCTCAATACTAGATTGAGCACTTTGGAGTGAGCGGGATAATTTCTTTTTAATAACTTGTTTGAGATAAAGATATTCTTGTCCGTTCATTTTATTTTTTTGATAGAATTTATTAAGAATAAAAAAAGTATCTTTAGTAAGATATTGATTCAAACATTTATGCAGAAAATATTTTGAGTTTTTTTCACAAAACCTTTTTCTGTTATGGACCACATCTTTTAAATTTTGATTTATTTTATGCATGATATTCTGAGTGATTTCATCAAGCTCATTTTTGATTATCTTATAGGTATTATTTATCTTGATTTGGGTTATTTCATTACTACTTGAATGAGGAAATTCTTTGGCCATAGATAACATGAGAGCGTTAAACTCGTGTTGAAAACAAGCATTTGGATTCTTAGAATTGATACGACAATAGATCAGTATTTGTTTCATATCTTGTTGGTGTATTAAGGCCGTCTTTGGAGCAATTTTGGTTGGTACACTTGCAATACCTCTTTGAGGAACTATCCACTCACTAAACATACCTGTCTTTGGAAAACTATGCTCTTGGCAACTGGTAAGAGTAAATGCCAGAGTCAGGAGCATGAATGAATTTAAAAGTATAATTTTGACGAGTTTGTTAAATTTCATATTTACCTTGCAAGAGTTTCAGTTATAACATCGGCATATTGTGCCGATACTTTAGTAAATAAATCTTATATGTGTTGCAAAATTTCAACTATTAATCTAACTTATTGTTATCATGAATATTTCAAAAATTTTCAAATCAAGTTTAACCAACCCTTATCAAAACTTAGCAATTGAAAATTACCTTCTTAATCAAATAAAACCAAAAGAGAAGTTTCTTTTTTTGTACGTTAATGAGCCTAGTATTGTTTTAGGCCGTTTTCAAAATCCTTGGCTTGAGTGTGATTTGGAAAGAATAAAACGTGATGGTGTTCATTTAGTCAGAAGGCAAAGTGGAGGAGGAACTGTTTATCATGATTTAAAAAATTTGAATTTTTCCTTTATCGTTGGAGATCGAGAATTTGATAAAGATTTAAATAACCAAATCTTATGTCGTACCCTAAAAAGTCTTGGAGTTGATGCCTATAGCTCGGGAAGGTCAGATATTTTAGTTAATTTTGAAGGGATTAAAAAAGTTTCTGGCTCTGCTTTTAAACAAAAAAAAGATAGGTCATTTCATCATGGGACGATGTTGATTGATAGTGATTTGACCAAGCTAAATAATTATTTAATGTCTAAACAGTCTATAATGGGCTCAAAATCAATTGCCTCTGTTCGCTCTCAGGTACTTAACTTAAAACAGCTTAATCCTAAGATTAATATTTCTCAATTTGTTGATGGCATATTGGATGATCTTTCAACAAATTTAGGTGAGCGGCTAATTTTTGAGCAGATAGGAGATGAACTCATTGATAGTGAACACTTTCATCACCTGGGCTCATGGGAGTGGCAGTTTGGAGAAACACCATTTTTTATCATGGCCATTGAGATCGAGGGGCTTCAAGTAGAGTTGGAGGCAAAAAAGGGGAAAATCATTAAAATAGATTTACTCTCAGATGTATATAATATTTATCTACTTCAGAGCTTAGAAGATGAATTGTTGAATATGTCTCTACAGGTGAAAAGTATTGGTCGCGTTTTTACCACTATGTTTGAAAAACACTATGATTTTGAAACAGAGCTTACTAAGTTAAAAGAGCTTATGTTAAAGCTTAATCTTTTTCATTAATGAACTATTACTTATTATTAAGCTGGG
Source organism: Halobacteriovoraceae bacterium (assembly GCA_018663815.1). Taxonomy (GTDB): domain Bacteria; phylum Bdellovibrionota; class Bacteriovoracia; order Bacteriovoracales; family Bacteriovoracaceae. The sequence continues at coordinate 17,867 of JABJPQ010000103.1, forward strand.
TTTAGATGTCCAGTATCTTGTACT
>JABJPQ010000342.1 GCA_018663815.1 Halobacteriovoraceae bacterium
AGTGCATAATATGAACACGGTCGTCAAACTCTGAACTCATAATTAGAACAGCAGGATAGTTTGGTTCTTTTAAATTATGATAAGGTGAGATATCTTTAATTTTAAGGAAATCGGACTCCTTAAATGGGTTTCCAAAATCTCCTATCCAATACTTACCGGCACCAAATAAAGAATAGTTGTAGAGATCAAGTACACCGACCATTGGAACGGCCGCTGCAAAAAGATCAGGATGTCTTTGTAAAGTTCCTGCGATTAATAGTCCGCCGTTACTACCTCCCACCATTCCAATATGCTTAGAAGATGTATAGCCTTTTTCTATCAAGACCTTAGCTGCGGTAGCAAAGGAATCAAACGAGTTAACTCTTCCGTCTCTACGGGCTAATTCATACCATTCACTTCCATAGACTAAGCTGCCAGGTAGAGTAACAACAGCATATGCACCTCCCTTTTCCAGCCATCCCAAAGAAGGCTTGTTTAATGAAGGAAGTAGATTAACTCCAAAACCACCATAGCCACTTAAAATCAAAGGAGTGGAAGGTAATAACTGAGTCGATTTCTTCTTGAAAAGCCAAATAGCCGCTTCTTGTCCATTAGGAGCTGTGTAGTGAAGTTTTACCACAGTAATCTCAAAAGGAGCTTTTTTACCTGAAACTCTCGTGACCGTCTCTTTTGCAAAGTCATATTTGTAACGACTCAAAGGATCTGAGTAAGAACGATAATCAACCATTATATGTCTCTTGGTCTGGTCAGCGTCACTCTCATCAAAGCCACTGGCAGAAGAGAATTTTAAGCGCCCTGAGCTGGGAAAATTTATTTTCTTAAGCTCTTTTGTTTTGTGAGTGTAAAGATACATTTCATTTTCAGCATCTTTAACAGCTGTGATGAGGCTGAGTTCCTTGTTCAGATTAGTGATACTTGTGACTAAGAAGTCTTGCTCTGCTAAAATAAGTTCGACACTATTCGTTTCAATATTTATAAGCTTAAGCTCTCCATAATTAGCAGAACTAAAGTCTTTTATTACAAATTGATTCTGAGAAAGAAAAAGAACGACGTCACCACCTAAGGACTTATATGGAGAAGCCTCACCCGTTGTTAGGTCCAGTTTAAAATAAAAAGACCGTGACGTTAAAGAGCAAGTTTCAATAAAATATTTTACTTTAGGATCTGTTGTCTCTGCAAATTTAGACAATGACCCATAAGCACTTTGAGCAGTATAAATTGTCTGTGTTTCAGATCGTTCGGTCCCAATGATGTGTTTATAAATCTTTCCCCTTGAATCTCCCGTTCTACCATCATTATCAGAGATATAAATAAGCTCATCACCAACCAAGGAAATTTTTTCAAAAAATTTTACAATTAAGGTTTTAACGTGTTCTTTATTTTCCTTTTTATAAATTTGTAAAAATGCTAAATCTCCGCCCCGGGTACTTTCAAAAACAAGATTGTATTTCTCATCCTCATTGCTATCAAAACGTATTTTTCCAAAATAGTTTTTCTTTTGTAATCTCATCAAAGTAGGATCAAATGGAATACGTAATGCTAACTTATTTTCATCGAGTTCCTGATTAACGCTATTATCCAAAGCTTCATCTTTAAGTTTTTGATATTCAATGAGTTTACTTTTAAAATACTCAACTAAGGGAGTATCAATGAGAGAGCTCGTTAGCTCATTTTGCTTTTCGATCCAAGGCCAAAGCTCAGGATCCATTGTATTTTCCATCCATTTATACTCATCCGAGATCAAATGCCCAAATCTGAGCTCCTGCTGAGGTATTTTTTTAGCCTGAGGGTAGATAATACTAGCTAAAGTATTAAAACTTAATAACAAAAAAGTAATAATGGTGATTCTCATGGTCATAAACTCCTGTTCGGGAGGGATTTTAAGGGGGGCTCAGACCTCTAGTCAACCGCGTTGGGCCAGTACAAAAACTAGACACCCAAGTGTAAGTTTTACTAATAATCTTTAATCCTTAGAGCACCTACGGTATGTTAATAACAAATGAAATCGAAAC
>JABJPQ010000425.1 GCA_018663815.1 Halobacteriovoraceae bacterium
CCTTTTTTTCTATCTTCATCAGAGAGTTGAGCAATCATATTGGTTGCCCCTCTTAATTTAAAAGATCCAACTGGCTGAAGGTTTTCCAGTTTTAAAAAGATGTCACAATTGTATTTTTTAGATAACCACTCATTTCTAATCAATGGCGTTTTAATAATATACTCTTTTAATTTAGTATTTGCTTTTTCAAAGCCAGAGAATTCTAGGTTGTACATTATTTCTTCTCTTTTTCTTTTTCTTTTTCGTCTATAAATCGAATTTTCCCAAAGTCATCTCCTGCAAACATCTCTTTAATTTCCTCTAATGGCAAGACTGAGTACGGTATTGAAGGATCAAACTTATCTGACATTTGTAATTGTCTTACTGTTTCGACATTTGATTGACCTATATGTGCAGCAAATATCTTAAAGATCTTTTCATCTAATTTTTTATTAACCGTTTTCTCCATTATACTTAAGCCTTGGGAGATTGTAACAACCTGGCTATATGAGCGTTTTGTTGTAATGGCATCAAAAAAGTCAGCAATCGCACAAACTCTGGCTAATAAATGTATTTCTTTTTCTTTAATTCCTTGGGGATAACCTTTTCCATCCCAATTCTCATGATGCTCATGAACAACTCTGCCGATGGTTTTGAGATCGAGGTCTTCAATGCTAATTTCTTCATTCTCAAGTAGAAGCTTTATCCCTGCATCAGGGTGAGTTTTAATAATAAGATACTCGTCATCTGTGAGACCTTCAGCTTTATTTAAGATATTCGTTGGAACTTTAATCTTACCCAGGTCATGTAAAAGACCTCCTAATCCACCATGTACAAGTTCTGCTCTACTTGCATTTGGTTTCATCGCTCTCAAAAGAGTAATACAATACATAGAAACATTTATTGAGTGATCATAGGTATAAAAATCATGCCCAGACAAATCACCAATAAGAGCCCTCAAGCCATCAATATTATAATCATCCAAAACATCAATCATATTTTCGACGGCTTCTTTACAGCCCTTGATTGTTTCATAAAGAAGTTCTGTGCTAAATTCTTTTTCTGGATCAAAAACATTATGTAAATATTGAATCGCCGAATCTTTAATAAAGTTTACCGCTTCAATATCACTTGCTTCATCTGACTGAACAAGACTTTTCATATACAGATTTCTTTGATCTTCAGAAACATACAATTGAAGATACTTCTTTCTTAACTTAGCAAGATCATCCTGAGTCAGTTCCTCGCCTTGGGGAAATATTCTCACAAACTTTTGTTTTTCGGCGACAGAAGATGAATTAACAAACAAATCATATGGTGCAATTTTATCTCGCACAATAAGATCGTAACTAACTGAAAAATAACTTTTAATACCCAAAGCTTTATCCTTTTTAAAACTTTATTTTAACATATTCTTAGATTTATAAACCGCTAGGCAAAAAAAAAGCCCACCATAAAGATGAGCTTTTTTATCGTTAATTTATTTCTGACTAAAACGGAATATCATCAGAAGCAAAGTTTGTATCTGTTGCGATATTGTAATCATTGGCTGGCTCATTTGTCTGAGCTGCTGGTGCACCTGCACCTTGTTGTTGATTACCCGCATACGAACCTTGTCCGGCCGAAGCTTGACCGCCGATAAACTGAACAGTTGTCGCATTGATCTCTGTTGTATATCTTTTTTGACCACTTTTATCATCCCAAGATCTTGTCTGAAGTCTTCCTTCAACAAAAGCTTGTCTTCCCTTAGCAAGGTACTGATTACATAACTCAGCTAATTTTCCCCAAACAACAACTCTATGCCATTCAGTTCTTTCTTGTTTTTGACCTGAACTTTTATCATTCCAACTCTCAGTTGTTGCCAATGAAAAATTACATACAGCCGCACCAGACGGTGTGTACTTCAATTCTGGATCCTGACCTAATCTGCCAAGTAAAATAACTTTGTTTACACTCATTGTTTCTCCTTCAAGCTCTTCTTGTATAAGAATGTTTATAACTAATTCTACTAAAAAATGAAAGTAGAATTCTCAACTACAAGAAAGAATGTGCAAAGAAGGTTATAGATTGATTATTATAAGTATTTCAAATTACGTTAGGCTGACTCGTTGTTTCAAATTTTTTGCTCTCAGCCACTAGATCAGCAGGGCCTGCAATCACTTCCTCTGGAACTTTCTTATCAAGATCAGGGTAGTTAGTACTCCAAAATTCCTTTACCTTTTGATTAGCTACATTTACATCTCGACGATACCAAGTTGCATCAAAACCACAATAGGGACAAGAAATCTCTTTGCGATAAAGAGATTTGTTCACAAACTCAATGACCATCCAGACGGGTAAAATAACAAAAAGTGATTTTTCACCAATAAAGGGAAATAATAGCCACGCAATAAAGGTAGCAAGAACTAATATTTGAATATAAGTAATACCTTTTAAATTTTTTGTATATTTCATTTCTCTAGGAGCAGAACAAAGAGCACATAAGAATTTTTTTCTAGGGTTTTTTACTTTATAAAACTTCCCTGTCTTTAATTCCGATATCTTATCCATAAGAACTCCTTTCTCTATAATATTAAACCATAAGAGTGCACTAATTCCAAATCGGAAGAAAGTTCGTCTTGGTAAACATTGCCCAATTGTGCTCTCTCGGCCGATCCATATCATTAAATAATGAAAAATATTCAAATCAAAACGCAACTGAAATTACTACTCCTCTGTCTTGGATTTATCCTAATTATGCCGAATGATAGCTTTGCCTGGACGCCGTTTCGCTCCCACGCTAAAAAAGTGCGCTATAAAAAAGAACGAGAAAAACGTATTAAACGCAATACTGTCTTTCACTTAGGAAAGTATGTAAACGAACCATCAGGTGCAGTTTATGACCCCAACCAAGAGGTTATGTGGTCTGTAGGAGACTCAGGTGATTTGATATTAGGTCGTACCAATATAAAATCTCAAACAACGATAAAAGTACCTATCAAGGGAAATATTGCGAGAGACAGAGAAGAACTCGTTATGGATAAACAAGGCTATTTATGGGTGCTCAGTATTGGTGATAATAAGCGTAATAGGAAAAACGTTGAAATTAACCAACTTGATCCAAATCAATACTACACAGATGGAAAGCTTGATGTCATAAAAAAAATTAAGTTCACCTACCCCTATGGTGCAATAGATGTTGAGGGAGCTTTTATTTTTGAAAACAAACTCTACTTAATTCAAAAAACTTTTTTTAAAAAAGCATGGATTTACACAATCGATATTTCTCCCGAGGCTGCGACCAAACAAGTTGCAACACGCTTTAAGCGCTTAAAAAGTAATCTTGCACGATTAATAACTGCAGCTTGTATTGATCAAAATGACGAAGTTTATGTGCAAACTTACTGGGGAACCTTTCGCCTTAAAAACTGGCAAACTTCAAGAAAGATATGGCCAAAACTTGTGAAGTTCGATCCGTTTGTGTTGCAAGCTGAAACAATCGTTTGTCATGAAGATAAATTAATTATTGGTCGTGAAACGGGACGTTTTTGGTGGCAAAATAAATAAATTGTTTCTTTAAAAGTAAAAGGACCTCTGGGATATCTGCATATCCCAGGGGCGAACAAAACGAAAAAAAGAAAAAAAGAGGGTTTGCCGAATTAAACGTACGTTCAACAACTACAGATCGGCACCCTGCAGTTTCCTTATATAACGCAAGACACATACCAAAAAAATTGATCTAA
>JABJPQ010000099.1 GCA_018663815.1 Halobacteriovoraceae bacterium
ATCGCAATTATTGGGGCGACCCATGGAAATGAATTTACTGGTGTTGAGGTATGTAAGGCTTTAGCAATAAGAAATAAGAGTTTTAAAAACGAATTTAAAACTTTTATTGCGAATCCTTTAGCCTATGAGAGAAAAGTTAGATACGTCGACTCGGATCTAAATCGAGCATACGGTGAAAGCTCAAAACCTCTGGGAAATGAAAAAGAGCGTAGTGATTTTTTAAAAAAAGAAATCATAGGGAACTTTGACTTTCTACTTGATATTCACTCAACGACATCAAGTATGGGTTCAACAATTATATTGGCAGATAAAGATTTAAAGACTTTGAGGGCTGCATGTTTTATCAAGGATAATTTTCCTCATTATAGAATAATTTTAATTGCTAACGGGGAAGATCATCATTTTACACCTAATTTGACCAAGGCAGGATTAACAATAGAAGTTGGACCTATTGCAAATAATATTGTTAAGGCCTCACATGTATTTGATGTATTACAAATAATTGAAGCATTACTCGACTTTGATTTTGACAAGGATTATGACTTCGCTAAATATGAAGCTTATAAAGAAATTAAAGTCTTGAAGTACCCTGAGGGATATTTTATCCACCCTGATATTGATGGGAATGATTTTTGTGAGCTTAAAGTAGGAGATCCTCTTTATATAAATGCTAAAAATGAAGTTATAACATTTTCTCATAATAAATACGATGTCGTTTATCCAATATTTATTAATGAAGCAGCTTATCTTGAAAAAAATATTTCTATGGAGATTTGTACAAAAGATAAGTTAATCAATTATATTAAAAATGAATAAACTAAAAAGTCGAGTTATTTTCGTGTGATAGATTTAATTATAACAGGCTTGTTTGGAACTTTCTTATAAAGACCTTTTCTTGCAATAGGAACATTACCAATTTTAAGGGCGACATCAAAGCCTTTCGTGATCTTACCAAAAACAGCATAGCCATAATTTCCAAGACCTCGATGATCAAGATTTGGATTATCTTTTAAATTAAAATAAAATTCTGATTTTGCAGAATGCTTTGGCCTTTTTCTGGCCATAGCAATAGTTCCTTTTAAATTTTTTGTCATGTTAAGGGCTTCATTTTTAATCTGAGGATGAGTTTTCTTTTCATCAAAGTTTATGTCAAGGCCACCACCTTGAATGATATAGTCTTTTATGACTCTATGAATAAGAGTGTTAGTATAAAAATCTTCATCTATATATTGCAAAAAATTTCTGACTGATTCTTTTGATGTTTTATCAAAAAGCTCAACCTCTATTGTTCCCATTGAGGTTTGAATGACAATTTCTGTCCCAGCATAAGAGCAGAGAGATGTTAGTAGAATTGTGAATATTAAAATTTTTTTCATCTTTATTCTTTCCCCATTTTTTTGGCTGTCTCTACCGCGTTATACTTTTTTTATTGTTAATATGTCATTTATACTGCAAAGTCATTAGTAAATACTTTTATAGGTAGAGAACAAGATTAAAGCCAAGCTTTCCTTCGCTTTTGTTTGCATTGTCGAGTCAAACTTTAGTGCGAACGTTATGGCTAAACCAATAATAAAACTATTGAATTAATATAAATTAAAAAAAAGGAAAAAAATGTTATCAAAATCAGCAGCTAGAAATTTCTTCCTGATAGGAACGTTTCTGTGCTTTGGATCATTTATCTTACTAACTGTAGATACAATTAGCCAGGTACCAAAACAAACAAATGAACACAAATTAACAGAGTCAGTCGCTCGTGGAAAACACCTCTTTGATGCGAATAATTGTATGGGATGTCATACAATTTTAGGCGAGGGTGCTTATTATGCACCAGAATTAACCAAAGTCATCCAAAGAAGAGGTGCTAGGTTTGTAAGAAAGTTTATTAATGATCCTCAAAAGTATGGTCGCTCTCCCAGAAAAATGGTTGATTACGATTTTAATGATCAGGAACTTGATGATTTGGTTGCTTTTTTTACTTGGATTGGTGAGGTTGATTTAAATGGATTCCCTCCTGAGCCGAACTTATAATATATAATTAAAATTAAGGATTTATAATATGAAATTTGAAACACAAAAAATTGCATACTGGTTTTTTGCCACATGTATGCTCTTATTTACATTACAAATCGTTTTCGGTTTTGTGATGGGATTTGCTCATATGGGCTTAGACGGACTTCACGAAATCATCCCTTTTAATGCTGCAAGAGCAAGTCATAATAACTTACTTGTAGTATGGATGCTTACTGGTTTTATGGGAGCTGCTCATTATATTATTCCTGAAGAAACAGGAAGAGAGATTCACTCCACTAAACTTGCTTATATTCAACTGATTAGTTTAATTCTTGTTGGTGTTACCGCAATAATTGGCTTTCATATGAATTGGTGGGAAGGAAGAAAGTTTCTTGAAATTCCAAGACCTCTTGACTATCTCGTCGTCGTAAACGTTTTGATGTTTATTTATAATATTGGGATGACAATTATAAAAGGTAAAAAAACGACAACGTCCCTAGTGTTATTTTTTGGTTTGTTAATGGCAGCGCTACTTTATTTACCAGGATTAATTACAACTGATTCTCAAACAATGGATTCATACTGGCGATGGTGGGTTGTTCACTTATGGGTTGAGGGAGTATGGGAACTAATCATGGGTGCTATTCTTTCGTATCTTTTAATTAAGTTAACAGGTGTGGATAGAGAAATAATTGAAAAATGGCTTTATATCATTGTAGGGATTACGTTCTTATCAGGAATCTTAGGAACAGGTCATCATTATTATTATATTGGAACCCCAAAGTACTGGTTATTGATTGGCGGGATCTTTA
>JABJPQ010000079.1 GCA_018663815.1 Halobacteriovoraceae bacterium
AAAAATATTAATAAAATTTGCTTCGCCAGTTGTCCAACCAGAAACAGTTATTGGACTCCCAATAGTTTCAGTATCGTCTGCATAAAGGACAATATTCCACGTCTCATTATTAGCGACAAGATCTCTTCCCCCGCTCCAAGTATCAAAATTTCTAACCGTAGCATTTATCCCAGAATTCTCCGCGCCACTCTCAGCATTTGCAGTTGAGGAGTAGGCCCTAAAAACATCCCAATCCTGATCTCCTACCCCCATAGCGACAACTGGTAATCCATCCGCACTTTGCACGGTGAAATTTTGTGAATCAGTTCGAGCACTTATAAACATTACCGCATCGATACTTCCGTTATTATCACTATCATATTGAATGGCATCACCAATGCCAATATTGTCGGCAATGCCTGTTGCAAAAGTTGCTACACTTCCAGCAACAGTTAAGTTATTTCCAGCTCCACTGGCCAAAGATGTCGTATTTCCTGGACCAACAGAGCGGTAAATATCGGGATCAGAAATCACTATATTTTGCGCGAGATAAATTTGTTGAATTTCAGTTTGGGTTAAAGCTTTTCCCCAAATACTTAATTCATCAATTTTTCCTTCGAATTCATCTGTCGCAAAGCTTGCTCCAATTTTAATACTATTATCATTCACACTCGGTGGCTCAGATCCGGTACCAACAACCCATGATCCTGTTGACTCAAGACCATTAATATAGACTTTAGCGCTACTTGCACTTCCATAATTATAAGTTATGCCAATATGATACCAATTATTTATTGCTAAATTTGCACTGCTCGTTTGATAGCTGCTCCAATTATTATCACTTGCTCTTTCATAGCCAAAAGAAACTTCATCACCATTCGTATGCAGATAAAATGCTTGATCCTTTTCTAGGATGACATTTGTGGCCGTTAATTCTGTTGGATAAATCCATGTGACAAATGAAATTGTATCACCTATTTGAAAATCTAACTGATCAGGAACACTTACTTCAGAAACAGCAATATGATCAGCTCCACTTGAAAACTCCATTGCCTGCCCCACGCGACCTGCTTGATTATAAGTGGGAGTACTTACCGCAGTTCCATTATAACCATTCCCACTTGAATCAATTAATGTCCCAGTAGCTTCATCAAATTTCCAAAGTGCTATAAGATCATTTACATTTGCATAAGAGGACATATTAGTTAAAACAAAGCTACCTGTTACAGGAGTACCACTAATGCCATCAACGTCACTTCCATAAACAATCCACTTTAGTTTATCGCCTGGGTCATTAGGTGTTGTTAACGAACCAATTGTTGTACTAAAAGTATTAAAACTTCGTATTAATGGATAACTTAATCCAATCAAAGTTGGATCACACCCGGGAGTATCTGTTTCATTACAAAATTTCAAATTAATTGTAGCATTAGTATTATTATCACCAATAACATCAGCAAAGACGCCAAAGCCTGTGGCAGTTATTGAACCAACAAAGGCTTTGCTTATCTGAATATCATTATCAGCAGCGGCTGCACCTTCAAAGGCACCTATATCCCAACCAGCTCGAATTCTACCTGTGATGTCATGATTAAATGAATAAGATAAATTATCAGCAAGGTTATCAGCACTATCAATAACATTAGTATCTGAACTCAATACTCGATAATCTTTTGCAACTCCATTATAAAACTGAGCTGTTGTACTTTGCATGTCTCCGACATTAAAAGTATTTGTATCACTTAAAATATTCGATCCTGAATTCACGCTATCAATTGAGACCCCTGAAGCGTTAGTGGTAACAGCTTCAATAATATTGTTTTTTATTGTCGTAATTGCTGTTACGGATCCCCAACCATCATCTTCAACTCCAAGAGATGCCCCGACACAAGTATTATTAAATATATTAAAGTGTGCAAGTCCGAGGTAAGTGGGATAAAAACAAACATTATTTACTCCGCCCGAATTAAAACCGTAAACGATATTGTTAGTAAAGCTTGCAAATCCAGTAGTCACCCCACCACTAGAGGTCGTTCCAATTCCAAAGTGAGAACCAGTACTTATGGCTTGATGTGTTCCCTTCACAATATTCGAGTCAGCAATAATGTTAACCCCTCCACTCATATTTGAAAAATGAATTCCGCGAGAAAATGTAGTGCTATTTAAGGCGTGAACTTGAAAACCTTCAACTCTTATATAATTCACAGCAGAGTTAAATACATTTGCATCTGCGGCGATTAAAGTAGCTTTTGAATTATCCCAAATACCATGGTGTCGTTGAGAGACTCCAACTTCAGTTTCTTTATCGGGAACAAAAAAGTGCATGTAATTAGTTTCACTAGTCGTCCATCCGCTAACAACAGTAGGATCATTATGAATAGCATCCGCATAGAATGCTATATTCCATTGTTCATTAACAGCGACAAGATCTTTAGCACCGCTATCAAAATCTCTTAAGGCTAGCGGGATACCAGTATTCTCTGCTCCGCCATCTATATCTAAGTCTGTGTATGCCCTAAAAATTTGCCAATCATTATCAATAGCAATTGTATTAAGAGCCGATCCTCCTTGAGCATTTTTAACAATGAAGTTGTATTCATCAACTCTTTCTACAATAAAAGCAATTGCATTTTGATTTGTATCATTATTTGAATCGTAAACAATGGCATCGCCAACTCCAATATTTCCTGGAGTCGTTCCAACAAATGCAAGGCTATTCGAGCTGATACTCATGAAGCCATAAGTGCTTCCTTGTGCAATAGAAGATGTATTTCCATATCCAACCGAGCGATAAATAGGTTTGGCAATTATAGATGCTCCTATATCCCAAGTTGATCTCGTTTTTCCTTGAATATCTGTCGTAAAAGCAAGATCAGTATCTGCACTTAAATCTAGTCCTACTCCACGAGCAGTATCTTCTCTTGCATGCAATCTAAAATCGTGATTAGCAGCATTGATAAACTCAACACTTGCATTTTGCACATCATTTAAACCACCAGTAGTCGAGGTATCATCAGAGATATTATTATTACTATCCGTGTGAAATGATCCTGTCGATGTATCATAGGCCCAGTCCCCTGAGTTCATGGCTATATTATTTTTGGCTTTTATAATCGATCCGGCCATTGCATAAAGACCACGGGAACAACTATTAAATGTATTATTATAAGCGATCATTTGACCACCTTCAACTCTTACACATTCTCCATTTATTCCGCCCGTGCTCGTCGTCCAAGAGATAATATTATTATTTAAAAAAACTTTTGTACCAACATCGACATTCATGACTCTTAGAGCAGCATGTCCAACTACTCCAACGTGAGTTCCTTGATGCATAAAAAACATTTCAGATAAATATACTTCTGCATCTGCTGAGAGAGTACTTGGATTACCTACCTCAATTGCTGACTCACTTGTAAGCATATTAGACCCAACAATCTGTAACCCTGCAAAGCGAATATGATTTACACTTATTTCAAAAGCTGAATCAGTTGTGGCCATAAACATAGCTTTTTGATTATTTTTCGCACCTCTATGAGCTTGTCTGATACCAACTTCACTAGGTAAAATCGGAGCATAAATCTTAAGATAATTTGTAACAGAGGTAACCCAACCATCAACTTGTAAATTACTTATATCTTCGATTCCATCAGCATAAATAACAAGATTCCATTGTTCATTATTAGTTGTTAAATCTTTTCCATTAACAAACGTATCAAAATTTCTTACGGCGACAGCAATGCTTGAATTTTCATCACCATTCATTGCACCTTCCATCGAAGTATAAGCCCGATAAGCGGTCCAATCTTGATCGGCAAGAGTTAAATCTGAAGGAATACTTCCATCGGCTTTTCTAACCGCATAGTTTTGGTTGTCTGTGCGAGAGTGTATAAAGGCAATAGCATCGACTGAGCCATTATTATCACTGTCATATTCAATAGCATCACCAATTCCAATTATATCTGAAAGTGCAACTGAGAAGTTTGCAACTCCTGCACTTATAATTAAATCATTGCCGGTTCCATTAGCAAGAGCAGATCCATTTGCTGCTCCGTAAGAACGATAAATTTTTTGTAAAGAGAAAATACTAACTTGCGATACGCTTGGTGCTCCAACAACTCCATCTCCATCACTTATCACAACAATATAGTTTAAAATATCTCCGTTATCATTTGGACTGGTAAGGCCTGTAACTGAGCCTGTAAACTCTCCTGCTCCTTTGGTAAGCGGAACACTTGTTCCCGTTAAAGGATCACAACTTGGAGTGTCGGTTTCATTACAAAAAAACAAAATAGCGCTTGCATCATCATCTTGATCATTAGAAAAATCAATCACAACATCAAACCCACTAGAGCTTACATTTGAAATACTTTCATTTGTTACAGTAATAATGTTTTCAATTGGATTTGTGATAGGATTCGTTGTCGGTGCGATTACGGCTTGATCATCTTTTCCAAATTTTTCTACAGCTATTTCTGAACCACAGGAGGTGATTATAAATGCAAATAAAAACAGAGTTACTAAATAATTAATAATTTTTTAATCCCTCACTCAAAACGTTCCACTATCAATTAACTTATCGGTTGATTTGCCAATAAATTAACTAAGTTAGCTCTATTTTAAACCGAAAATGTCGCCTATTTTAAAAACATTTAATTTGACGTCATTTCAGAACGTTACATAGCTTAATTAAGCTCAAAGTGTGAGCGCTTTTTAAAACATGCCAAGATAGGTAGGCGCAATTCAGTATCTCTAACATCTACGTTGAACTACTTAGAATT
>JABJPQ010000110.1 GCA_018663815.1 Halobacteriovoraceae bacterium
AAAACAACTTTTTACTCAGTTTACTGAAACTCCAACAGTTCTTGTCTTAGATCCTAAAGGAAGCATTATTTCTGAAGTGATTACGATTCTTCGAAAAAGGAACTTAATGAATCAAGTTGTATACTTAGGAGACTTAAATGCAAACATTTAACCCCGTCTACATAAAAGACACAATCAAAGACTCCAATTATCTTGAAGTAACAAGTATGATTAGGGCAGCAGCAAAAAATTTTTCAGGAAGTGCCAAAGAGTCTCCCATATGGGAAGACTCTGCTTTTAACTTAACAAAAAATGTTGTTATTTACTGTGCTGCAATCTTTAAGTATTTCACGCTAACAGATTGTTACACAACTATGCTTAAAGCTGATACGGATGAGCTAATCGATAACCTGAAGGCGATCGTTCCAGAGTTTAATTCAAAATTAAATGTAGAGGAACAAAATTATTCTGAGGAAGAGACTGAAGAAGAACAACTTGCAAGAGAAATTAAAGAAGTTAAAGAAAAAATATTAGAAAACGATAGCAAAAAAACTATAAAGGAAATCAAAGCTGAATTTGATGAAGAAGAAACTTATAATATTCGATGTGCTATTCAATATTTCACCGAATATAGTTTATTTGAAGACAAGTTCAAGTCTGGTGTATTAGTAACTGCAACGACCTTTTTAAATCAGTTCCAAGATTATAATGCTGCAAAACTATTCTGCCCTGCCGAAAAAGATTTAACAATCAAGTCAATGGATGAAATTGTAGATGGCGGCAAGATTCTCCTTTTCAATGTTAAAAATGAAGCCTTAGCCCGATCCATGGGCACATTTATTAAATTGCATTATGAAAGGTCTGTTTTAAATAGACTCAAAGACCCAAAAAGAAACAAAGATGTTATGGCCGTTTTAATAGCTGATGAATACCAAGACTTAGTTTCAATTGGCCATGGTGGTTCTATTGGCGATGATAAAATTTGTGCTAAGGGCCGTGAAGCAAACTTCTTCTTTTTAGCAGCTTCACAAAGTATTAACTCTATCCATAATTCTATTGGAAATGAAAAAGCGGCAAAAGAATTAATTCAAAACTTCAGGACGAGAATTGCTTGCCATTCTTCTGATATTGAGACAATCAGAAACTTCAAAGAATTAATGGGTCAAGAGGATATGGAAAGAACGGGCCATAGTATTTCAGAGCAATCACAAAAGACGACAAGAAACTTCTTACTTGGTGGTTTTGATTCAAAAGATGCAAATATCAATGAATCAATTAGTACAAGTCAGCAAAAAGAGCACCTTGTGACAGGAAAAGAATTTTCAAAGCTAAAATCTTTTGAAGCGTTCGCCCAAGTTTATGATGGTGTAGAAACTAAGTTTTATAAATTGTTTTTGAAACCATATTTTTTAAAAACAAAAAGCACACGGCATAAAAATGTTTTAAAAATGCTAGACGATCATAAAAGTATTTTTTCTTTTGTAGGTCTAAAAGAAAGATTATTAAGAATTGGAACAACGGCAGCATGTTTGATGCTGTTCTTATTTACTCATAATGCGAATGCATTTCCTAATGTCTGCTCTGTTGTTAATACAATAGAGTTTAACTCATGTTTAAATTTTAGATACACATTAACAACTTGTGGAAGCTGGCCATATATTAGACCGTGTTACAGATTTTCATATATGGTTCCACAAACATTTATAGAGGTAAGCCCTAATGCTGGGGTTTCTCATTTCACGGCCCTTCCGGGGGCGGCAGTTCAATTAGCGTCAGCTAGTACGTTGCCTCCATTTGGTAGTGAGGATGATGAAGATACTCAGTCTTACCATGCCCGAACATTATCAGTTCCATATGCTCAAATTCCTTTCAATATGCTTCCATGTGGAGGAACAAGAATACCAAAACTTTGTTTTGATGGAATGAGTGAACATATTGCTGAACATTGGTCTACTGGTCTTAGTGATAAGTTCCAACCAAGCTTCCTGGCATGGTCATTGGCCCCTAAGGCCTGCCTGATTAAAGGTGCTATTACTTCTGT
>JABJPQ010000267.1 GCA_018663815.1 Halobacteriovoraceae bacterium
GACTTGATAGTTATATTCACAAACTCCATAAATAACGGCTTGATGTTTAAGGCCGATGACAGAAGTAGGCAGCTTCGTTTGTGAGCTAAATTTCTTTGAAGTGGCAATCTCAAGTAACAGAAAACCATCGGTAGTGACTCTAAATGTTTTAATATGAGTGTTATTGTTTTCACTAACAATCGCACTTAATCCGTTCTTGGATAATTTATATGTTGAGGTGTCAAACTTACTCATACCTATCCCAGATGAATAATAGCTATCAGATGATTTCTGTTTAAAATATTCAGCGGCAATTGCAGTATGTTTTTTTCCACTTCTTAAGTCATAGCTAATGCAATTTAAATAATTATTAAGATTTAGATCCGAGCTCGCAGGTGGTACGGATTCCTTGAAGAGTTCTCTTCTTTTTAGAGCTTCTTCATATCCGCTATTATTAAAGCCAGCAAATAAGGTTGTTGATATAAATATCAGTACAGCACCCATCAATTGTTTTTTCATTTTTCTCCCCTTGTAATTTGTGTCTGCATCATTAACATTTAAAACTCAGGTTATAAATTGATTCCCTGTACAGTCATTTTTGAAAATGGATGCATTAGATGATTTATATATGAATGGTTTGGAATAACGTAAGCAATTGTCAGAACTATGAAGAATTTACAGCTAAATTAATAAAGATTGGATAATTTTAATGAGCCACGCAAGTAGAGCATCCGGAAGTTTCCTCGGCCACACTTAGGTTTTTGAACTCCCAAAACTCCGAGTATTTATTATTAATGAGGTTGCATGCCGCGTCAAGATCATGGAGCTCTTGTTGAAACATCTCATTGTTTTCGGAATCAAGTACTGTAACAAAGTATAATAATTGAAAATTATCCAAATTATCATTTGCACCAATACTTATAACGGCCCTATGGTCTTGGTTTATATACTGACAATGGTTCCAATTATTGGTGGTAAACATTTCTTTGACCTTAGATAGAATAATAATTTCATTTATTTTGACAAACGTAGCATAAAAATAGTAACTTACCAATCCTTAACAGATTATAGATGAATTATATGGAGGATATATGGCAAAGGGGCCAAGAGTAATTGTAACTTTAGAGTGTACTGAGGCGAGAAAAATTGGAAAATCACCTTCTCGTTATACAACAACTAAAAATAAAAAGACACATCCTGAGCGCTTAGAGCTTAAGAAGTATAATCCTTTTTTGAAAAAACACACAGTTCATAAAGAAATTAAGTAAGTTCGATTTAGAACATTGCTTATCTCAGCCACCTATTAACATGGTGGCTTTTTATTATGCGTGAATATCCATTTGATTATCAAAAACTTTTTCAATTTGCAGCCTCAGATCCTTATCAAGAGGTTGGCGATGCCAATCAATCAATACTTAACCAATTAGAAGGCTTACGAAGTGAGCTTAATTTTCCGGCCATTCAAACAGACATCGGTCTTTTTATAAAGTTCATGCTGGTGTATTGGAAGCCGAAAGTTATTTTTGAAATGGGCTCTGGCTATGGGCATAGTGCCTTTTGGTTTTTAAGTGCCAACACAAACATAGAAAAAATTATTTTAACTGAAAAAAGATCAGACCTGAAGCAAAAGTTTATGTCGGTTAATTGGCCTGCACGCTGGCAAGATAAGATGGAGTATCACCAAGGTGATGCTTTTGATACTTTAAGTGAAATTGGAAATATTGATTTGGCACTTATTGATGGAGTCAAAGGCGATTATTTAAAATTTTTATTAGCACTTAAAAATCATACACAGAGTGGAGCACTCGTTCTTATTGATAATTCCTATTGGCGAGGAAGTTTTTTAGATGATGAAGTTGTGGCCATCAAAAAGTCACCTCAAAAAATTAAAGAACTACATGAATATATAGCACACAGCTCTGAGTGGGAGTCACTTTTTATTCCCTTTGTGGATGGACTCAGTATATTACGTAAAATTTAAGTTTCATCTGGTCTGGGTGTGATTAAAATGACGACAAATCTGATGAGAAATATTGCAAAACCTAGTGTCCAAAGTAGAACTGCTGGGTAGAGACTTGTGGCGTACTGTTCAAAGTAGAATATAGGTACCCACGAGCGTATAAGTGCCCCAATGATGATACTTATATAGGAGAGTTGAATCCATTTATCAGCGACAATTGTTCGTCCTGTATGCCCAAGAGATACCCTTGTCATTATACCAATACTAATTATTCCTAATCCACCGGCCATAAGTAAGTGGAGTGTTGCTTTAGTGATAAAAACACGATCGTTAAAAAGTCCTATCAGCTCTTGCAGCATACTAAGCAGGATGATGATGGCACCAATATTAAGTATGAATAGAATAGGAACCTTGATTGTTTTATGTGGTTTCCACAGACAAAAACGTAAAAGATTACTAGCAAGTGCCCAAGCGAGTAATAGTGAGATTAAAAGTACTGGTGTCGAGCCTGGCCAAGGCAAAGCTAGTAGTATGAGTGGGGTTAATGCAAGACGATTAAGCCAAGCTGGAACATTTACCTCTAAGCCTTTAATTTTTTTAGTCGTAAAAAAAGGAATAACTCTTCCTGCTAGTAGCAGGACAAGAAGTCTAATTAAAGCTAAGGACATATCTTTCGCTGAGAGCTCAAGTGCTTGTTGTGAAAATAAGTAACCACCACTGTGAAGAAGTTTACCAACTGTTAAGCCAACCAGTATGGGTATAAAAACATTTCTTTGTTTAGGAAATTTCCATAATTGTACACCCAACATTATGGTTAATATTGGAAAAAACATATTCATTAAAATAAAATGCACTGTGTTTGGTAATGGAATAAAATAGCTAATTCTTTCGACTAGCCATAGTACTGTAAGACCTATTAGGAAGCTTCCCTTATAGGGAAGAGTTCCTGTCCAATTTGAACTGGCCGTAAGTATAAAGCCTGCAATGAGGGCACCTGTAAAACCAAAGATCATTTCATGGCCATGCCAAAATAAGCTACTGGTATTTAATATAAGATCGAAGTGGCCTAGATAATCTAAAATCCATAGCAATGGGTTAATCATTGCTATAAAAGCAGCTAAGATAAAAAAAGGTCTAAACCCAATTGAAAAAAGAGGTAAGTTTTTAATCACGAATTTTTAACTACAACTTCCGCAACAGCCGTCATTGGTTTCTTCTACTTTTTCTTTTGATTCATTATTTGTTGCTTGAGTTTTTGCTTCTTTGGCTTTTTCGTTTGTTTCAGTATTACTTTCAGTTTTTGTTTCATCACTCATATGGAACTCCTCGTGAATGGTTTTTAAAGTCATAATACATATACCACTTTGTTTTTGGGAAGTATGATAAATATCAATGTTTTAGATAGAATATCAGTTCTTGAGATCACTATAGCGAATGGTAAATTTACTTAGATGAGACTTATGAACAATATATGGGTAAGTTCTGTCTGATGCTCGCATAATGAAGTATTGCTTCTTTTCAATCTTTAAGTCTTTAATGGCCCTTGTTATATAGGATATCTCGTATGTTTTTATTTGATTATTCTTAAGCTTAATGACTATTTTGTAACGAGGATTTTTTAAATAATTATCAATAAAATTTTTGAGTTTTTCGTCCTGGCGATCAAGAATCATGTGAGGTTTGACATTTAAGATAGAATTGATTTTTTTGTCGGTATTAATATTGCTAATGACTTTATACTTTTGAGTTGTCCAATTATCGGCCAAGTATTTAAGTTCGATAAAGGGTTGTTTATTTTTCCCCTGATAAAGTTTAAAGCTTGTAATTGCGTGAGAGGGCATGGAAAATATTTGTGAATCGATAAAGTCAGAGAGTTCAAGCCGCTCAAGACTTTCTTCAAATAAATTTGTTTGAAAAATATATTTATGTCCTGAAACAGTTAGGTAGGAAGTATTGTTTATGGGGTTAATTAAGCCAACTTTGATTTGTTTTTTTTCATCAAGCTTTGTTGTTAAGTCAATTTCCATAA
>JABJPQ010000235.1 GCA_018663815.1 Halobacteriovoraceae bacterium
AAGAAAAGAGCCTATGGGTATAGAAATATGGCTTATTTTAAGCTTAAAATCCTTCAAGTCTGTGGTTTTCTTAATACAAAATGGGTTCCAATGAACTTTCAATAACTTCAACTTAAATGATATAGAGGCACGAGAGTGATTACTTTCTGTACACTTTTATAAAAGATTACAAAGCACGTTTCTTTCTGTCTATTACTCTATTATTCTTAAGTGATTATAAAAATGGAGAAATCATGAATTTGACTAACGTGCTAACTTTGCTGATCGGCTTTTTACTCCTAGGTGGCTGTTCAGATGAAACTCAAGATAGAGATGATTTGAAGCTTAAAGCTATCTATCAACAGTATTATCTCGACTATGATATGCAAAACAAAGAAATTAAGTCAGAGGTGTATTTTAGAACCTCTTCTTATGGAAGTTATGTCAAGCTTAGTTCCACAGATAAGATTCAATTTAAAGTGAGTGGTGATGACGTTTCCATAGCTGATGCCATTTTCGTAGAGTTAGCCTTTGAAAGAAAACAAGTTTTTTATGGATCTCGAAATGTACCTTATTATAAAAGAAGTTTGAATTTAGATAATACTATAAAGAAAAATTTTGAGTGGCAATGGTATGATTCAGAAACAGATCAAACTATAAAAAACAAAACAACTTTGCCAACTCCCGAAATGGTTAGTATCTCCCATGATGCGATTAATCCTCTAGACACAACTAAGAATGAGGAATTAAAAATTATACTTAAAGAAGCACTCACAGAAAAACAACGTTTTTCAGTTACGATAACCAATACGTTAAAAAACAGTTCCTCTTTGAACTATAGCTTTACAGCGAAAGACTCTGTCGATAAAAAAACTTTCATCATTAAGTCTAGTACTATGCGAACAGACTCACAAAGTGATGAAACAAAACGAACAGAAACGAGTACTCGAAGATATGGAAATCTTAATGTGGATGTGACAACGGAAGAAGCGATTCCTGTACTAACTTCTGGGAGACAAAACTATAGTGTTAGTATTTCTCTCTCAGAGTCGGAGGATTCGGTAAATTCAGCTGGAAAAGGTGGAAGTATTTCTAAGACGATTCGCTTTCCCAATAAAGAGATTGATATCATTTTTTAATGAATGGAGTAAATATGAAACAACTTGTAACAATAACGTTTCTTTTCGTTTTTAATTTTGTAGCTCATGCTGACACAGCTGTGGTTGTAAAAAAGGTTAAGGATACTACTACCACGGCTAAACTACGAACAGGTTGGGGGCTTGGAATCGGAACACAACAGCTAAACTATGATCTAGGTAGCCAAGGTTCTGAAACGTTAAATGGTTTTGCTTTGATAGGTAGTAAAGATTTTACTTTACCGAAAAATTTTGCCACGAAAACTTCATTGATCTTAGGAAGTGCAAGCAATAAAAAATCAAGATCAGATTATAATACAGACACATCATATTCTAATAATATAGAGATTTCTCAAAATATTTCTTATACCATTCAAAAGTATGGAGTTGCTTTTAAGCCATTCTTTTCAATGGGGTTTGGTAGTGGAAATTATAAACAAGAAACAGATGGTCTAACTGCTGCAGCACGAGCAGAACTTGGTATCGATGCTTTAAAAACAACAGCAATATATAAAAGTCAGACGACTTCGTTAGGTCTGCAAATTTTGCTAAAAAATGGTTTAGCTCCTTTTCTCTCATATAATACAACAAGACTTTTTTTTAGCGAAGAAACAAGCTATGCAACAAAAAATGGTAGTAAGGATAGAGTGTCAATTAGGTCCAGTCTAGATGATCTTGAATCTCAAGCTCTTACTGTTGGTCTGATGTATCTTTTTTAGTTACAGGCATGATAGAAGGTAGAGTTGAAATAAGGCTAAGCGTGGTGCCAAATATTTTTTCTTATTGACTCGAGCTCAACCTCAGTGGGGGTATTTTTAGCAATAGAAGTTTTACTAACCTCTTTTATTACTTCATAACCCCATTTTTGATCTACTCTAGAGTTTCTTATAAACTCAAAAGAATTTTTTACATCTCTAGTTTTGTTTTGAATATAATCTAATTGTTTTTCTTTATCTAAAACGATAATACTTCGATCATGTCCGTGGTCAAAAAGATATTGATAAGGGCCATCAGTTAAGAGGGTACAGGTATTTTTTATTTCATGAGTTTGTGGATTTACCCAGGAGTCATAGAGACCTGCTACCATAAAGTTCGATTCATTTTCTTGCGTGTCCCTTCGGCTGGCCTGCGTGAATTACCCCTTTAAAAATGAGATCATCGTTTCGCCCCCAGTTTAACTAAAATTTAAGGAGACAAACGATGAGAAATTATTCCCTAAAAGACTTCCGTGAACGACTTGACCAATGG
>JABJPQ010000301.1 GCA_018663815.1 Halobacteriovoraceae bacterium
AAAAGATAATATTAAAAAAGCACTAATAAGGCCAAACCAACCGGCCATGCTCCATAAAGATTTTTCTTTTTTTTCAAGAATAGCAAAAGATGTTATTGCATTATGTTGAGCTTTTTGACCTATATATAGCTCAGCTACAAAAATGGGAAGACCAATGAGTAAAATACAAAATAAGTAGACCAAAACAAAAGCTCCACCGCCATTTTCACCTGCAATGTATGGAAATTTCCAAATATTGCCTAGTCCTACAGCAGAACCTATGGCCACGATGATAAATGCGAGCCTATTGCTCCAGTGAGATCTTTTTTGCATACCTATATTTATAAAATAGATCAAAACCAGTCAAGAAATGTATGTAGATGTTACATCAATTAATATTTGATCCCGGCTGAGTTTAAATATCTGATAAGTTATACCTTTAAATTTAATGGCCCTCTAGGAGCAAAATATGCGAAAACTAGCTGTTTTAACCACTTTATCTGTACTTTGTCTGGGATTATTACCAAGTATCTCACAGGCGGAATCACCGAAGTCATATACTCAAGAGGGTTCCTATTGTGCAGCAATTAGAGGAAATGGTGAGTTAATGCCTGCTCATTGGGGTTCCATGGCCAAGCTGGTTGAAAGATATGGCGTTCCTAGTGCTATGGCCGGTGGAAGCTCAGCTTCAATAACGATGTTTTTGATTGAAAGTATTTCGATGAATAAATTAGTTAAAAATGAAACTGAGCGAGCTTTACTTATCAAGTCCATTGAAGGCTACTTTGAAACAATGACTGCGACTGAAGAAGGTAAAGCTTTGATGAGCTTAATGGCCGATAAAGAAGCATTAATTTTACTTGGTAAAAAGCTTATTGCTACTGGTGGAAAGCCGACTGGTAATACATTACTTGAGTTAATGGCATTTCAACAAAAGCATTTAGAAGATTTAAAAGTAACAATGAACTCATCAGACTTAAAGAGTATTATTAATCCTGAAATGCTCAAGTACATCGATAAAACGATGAAAATGATGGAGAGTTACAAAAAAGAAGAAAATGCGAAAACAGAAGGACAAGTAGCTTATCGATATAACCAAATTCAACAAGCATTTAACAATTTTGGGAAATTCAATACACTTACAGATAAAACACTTTTTTTTAGACCTGGCTTAATTAGCTTTGAAAAAGTTGCTGATCTTTTTGGACGAATGGGAAATTTTTATGCTGGCTTTAGTTTAGGCTTAGACAATCAGGTTAAAGCTAGTGTTGATGGCTTAATGACGAATTTCTTGCGATATTGTTCACAAGATTCAAAAGGAAAATCATGGCAAGAAATTGCAGCTGCTAAACCACAGTGCCGTATGATGCTGGGAAAAGCGGTTTTGGATTATAGAGAGGAGTTTAAAAACCAAATTAATGCAAAAGTAAAACTTCCATTAAGAATTACAAATAACATAGGAAGCAGTCTTGCAACTTTTCCTACAACATCTATTATTGTAGGAAAGGGTGTTGATGCCTACAAGACGGCCTATAAGGAATATAACAAAACATTTGACCCTACTTTTGGTGATAGATTTAAAGTTAAACCTGCCCAGTATCGATTTGGCTACTGGGGAAATGAAAGTGAATTAAATATAATCAAACAAAACCTCAGAAGTAAAAATGGTTTTATTGATGGACGAGGTGTAGAGATAAATCTAAGCAAAGACAAAAAAAGTCAAAAATTTACATCTCTTGGAAATGCATCTTGGTTTAAGGCCCTATCTACCTCTCCAGCAGAACCAGGTCTTGCAAGAATACTTCCACTAAAAGGAACTCGATTATTATCAGCTGGTGGGTGGAATGACCTACATCCAACACTAGTTTTAAGAGCAGTCGGTTGTAAAAACATTATATATGTTACGAGACGTGGTGGAGACTCAATGTTTGGTCAAGGAGTTATAAGAAAGCTAACAAAAATTGGTGGATTTAATTGGCAAGAATGGCAGGATCTATCCAAGGCAGAAAAGCGGTTAAAAAATGCTATGGGAGATCCAACTGATGTTGGTGCAAAAGCAAGCTCGTGGAGTAAACTTTTTAACCTATCAAATCCTAATAGCTCATTTACAAAGTCACTAGAATACACAGATGCAGTTTGGTGTACTAATTGGGACATGCAAGATGTGAAAAATGGAATGCACACCGTGGTTGCAGATGGTTCAGCAGGTCTTTTACATAATCGATCTAATAATGATTTTTTTAAATCGGGTAAAAACTTATCTCAAATTGAGTATATGTCTCAAATTCTTAGACGTGGTGATGGGGATGACTATGAATTTTCAGGGTGTTTACTTAATCAATAGTCCTTTTTACATGCCTTGTTAAAAAGCTTGTGCTGTGCGATATATCTGATATAACCCCTACAATTCGTAACAATCGTAGGGGATAAATTATGACAAAATTTTTAATGACAAGTATTTTAACTGTAATTACTTTCACAAGTAATGTTCAAGCAGAAAAAAGGGTAATACGTACAACAAGGGTAATTAATCATAACCCTGTTCAAACAATTATCAATCACACAGGACCAACTGTAATTCGGAACAGACATAATCGTGTCGATCGTACAAGGCCAAGAGTTATTGTGAACCGTACAAGACCAAGAGTGGTTATAAATCCTGCAGGACCAAGATATAATAATGTTGAGCTTTATCATGATGATGGTAGATGCAAAAGTAGAAATTATATCCAATCTATAGGACCAAGAACAAGCTGTAATACTTTGTATGGCCGTAAGAATGTATGGGGAATAAAAGTTAATGGAGTTTGCGAAAACATCACAGATGTTGATGCCGTTAGCGCATGTGAAATGTATAAATATTCACATATTCCAGTCAACAGAGTTTCAACTGTTCAACTCTATCACGATGACGGAAGCTGCAGAGCTAGTAAGTTAATTGCTAACGTTGATCGCTATACAAATTGTAATGAAATGAGACATCATGAAAGAGTTTGGGGTGTAAGAGTAAATGGTGTGTGCCAAGATATTACTGACATGGACGCCGATCGTGCCTGTGAAGCTTATAAGCCAGTAAGTACTGTTCGAGTACCTAGGCATGTTCCGACAACAAGACCAACAACTACACCTGTTACTCCTGTAAGGTTGTATAAAGATGATGGACAGTGTCGATCAGATAAATTTGTTGGTAAGGTAACTCAACAAACTGTATGTGCTGAAATGTATAGTCGTTCTCAAAGAGTTTGGGGTGTAAGAGTAAACGGTCAGTGTATGGATATTACAGATACTGATGCAGTAAGTGCTTGTAGAGATTATAAATGGCAGGCTGGACGATAGATATTAAGTATTAAAACAAAGCCTAGGTTGGTTTTTAGCTGAGCTAGGCTTGTTTACTATATAAATAATGCTGTACTGGAACTGTACGATAAGACTTTAAAATTATTTCAAAACCTACCGAAAAGACAATGTGATAAAATATTTATATTCAATTATATTACTAGTCGTCTGTCCAGCGACAATTACTTTTACCCACCAATGACAGTTATAAATACCCACAAAAATCATAAAACTCATGGTGTTACCTAGAAATGGACTCAAGTAATATTTTCAAAAGCTAAACACAATTAAGGCCATTTTCGAGAAAGAACCCCATTTCTCAAGATTTTCTACAAGATGTTCGAGTTGCCCACTTATCCTATCCTTTTGGTCTGCCATACTCGATAGTTGTTTCGGCAGCTTCTATCCAGTGAATTTCTTAATTAAGAAGTTAGAAAGCTTCAGTCCAAATAGACGATAAGGTAACTATGAGAAAAACTGCCTATTTTTATTTATCTGTATTGCTTTTAATCATTAATTTGGATTGCATTGCTTCTACCAATAAAAAAGAGGTTATTTTTTCTGATATTACTAGTATTCAAGTTGGCAACCCTTGGAACAATGAAACCCAATCAAAAATGTACAATATCAACTCAGACGATAAGCTGCCGGAGGTTATAACTACAATCTTGTTTGAGACACCTGTGTCAATAATTGAATTAGGAGTAGAAAAGTTAACCTCTGACTTTTCATACAGGGCAAAGCTTATTGCTGCCCATTGCAAGTCAAAAAATAGCGATACATGGGCACAAGTATCCTGTGTTAGTCATAGTGTGAACAAAACTTTTAAGCAGTATAAGTGGGGTGACTATACAAGTTTCTGTAGAGCACACGCACAAGCTTTCAAACAAGCATTTGAAAACCTCAATATACCAAGTAGTCTTGTATCCAAAGATCAAATTAAGACGAGTTCAGGTTTTGCCCATGTCTTTAATAGACTGATTATTGCCTCAGAAGATGGACGCTATTTTTCATTTATTATAGATGTAAGCTGGAAGCCTGGTACTATTTTTCCTGATGCTTTAATCACTAATCAATATTTTGATATTAATAATGATGGTGTTACCGATCACTTTGATTTACCTAAAATGAATTCTCCTCCAGTTTTTTCTTTTCAAGAAACTTGTAAGCCATCAAGCGAAGATGGAGTTGCCCAAAGACTTATAGCCTCAATGCGGAAAATCTTATTGAATCTTATGAGTCGGTAGTGCAAGAATCAACATGATATAATCCCCCAAAAAACAACCTCATTTAATGCTATCGAATTGGCCTCTTCGAATACAAATAACGATGGAGACACAAGATTACTAGAAATCATTATACTCTTTCTTTCGTACCTGTCTGCAAGAAGAGTGAATAGAACTTCCATTTCATCTCGGCTCTGTTGAACGTAGCCAATATCATCAAGAATGATAACGTCAAACTTGTCTAGCTTCTTTAGGGCATTCTCAAGCTCATATTCCTTCTTTGCAACGAGAAGTTTTTCAACGATCTTGAATGTCGGTGTAAAATAAACACTGATATTATATCTAAGTATAAGCTCACGTCCTAGAGCACCGAGTAGATGACTCTTACCTCTACCTGGAAGACCGAATGCTAAAACATTACTTCCGTCTTCCACAAACTCCCCCTTAAGTAGAGAGTTAAAGTCCTTTCTAACTTTTTGAGAGAGAAGTTTTTGATCTAACATCTCAAAGGTATACTGAGCTGGAATCTTCGCCTGCTTGATGAGGCGAGCAGTCTTCAGTTCTTTTCTGTAGTCAAGTTCACATACTCCAAGCTCTTTTAGAAACTTCTCGTAGCTCCAACTTCCACGTTCAGCTTTCTTTTCCATTGCTTCAAAATTTGAAGAAAAGGTTGGTAGTTTTAATTCTTTTAATAGGTCATTGGTAGCTGTTTTCATTAGAATTTTCTCCTGTGTTTAAAAATAGATCATCATATATTTAGATTTGGAACTAACTTGATGCTGTCAGAGACAGACTCCTTATTCATAAGGACAAGTTCAGAGATCGAGATACTGTCTAGCTTTAATGACTTATCAGACAAGATTAACTCTATCGCAACGTCCACATCATCTTCATAGTTATCCGCTGCAAGCTTCAAAACTCTCAGGTACTCAAGAGTTGCTTGCCTTTGGGAGCTTGCTTCACTTAAATGATCAAATGCCTTTTTAAAGTTCTCTGTGGGATATAGTTCTTCTCGGAATTTATAGCTCTCAAATGCTGCTGGTTTCTTAATAAGTGAATGAATAATGTGTCGATAATTAATCACAACACCACGATCTCCAAGAACTCTTTCCATTGAGTACACAAGGTCTGCTCCGGCATACAAATCAATTTTGTATTCATAGATTCTTGCCTTAAACTTATTTCCTATAAGTCTTGATAGGACTGAGTAAGTAATCTTCTTTATATTTGCCGTACTGCGATTTCTGACAGTAATATACTCTTCTTGATACTCAGGAAGTGGCCTTGTCGGTATGGTATTTAGAAGCGCAAGCTCTTCATCAAACTTCTTTTGTCTCTTAGAGTTTGCCTTATCAATAACTTTCCTTAGAAAATATTCATAGTCATCTATACTTTTAAAGTTTTTACTACCTCTAATAATCAGTGCCTGCTTAATCTTATTCTTTAGATGGCCATTTTGGGATTCAACGACACCATTTTCATTTGGACAACCAACATTAGTCTTCTGTGCTTTGATTCCGTAGTAATCTAGAATTTGAAGATATTCGTCATTAAATACTCTTTCTTTTTTATCCTTAACAGGTCTGTGTGTGGCCGCAGAGCTATTGTCTACCTGAAGGATGAGTGGAGCTTTACCAACAACTCGATATAGAAACTCACGGAGTCCCTTCTTTATTGAGAGAATAGATTCAGACCTACAGATACTTACTGATTCAACATTTGAATGGTTGAGAGTGAAGTGAGAAAGCTTGTGCTCAAAGTGCTCGCCATTGATTTCAATACCAATCTTATTCATAACAACCCAATCAAGTTGAGCTAACTTTCCTGGAGTCGTGAGCTGGTCAAAATAAACCTCTTGATTCTCTCCATGCTTGATTCTCCACTGCTTAATTCTTCTTTGGAAGGTTCTCAGTTGGTTTTCTTCAATGTCGTTAGGATAGGTTTCTAGGAGGTGCTCAAATAAGGCTTTGCCCTCAATATCTGAGTTTTCTTGAAGAAACTCTTCAGCCTTAGACCAGATAGCTCCAAGTTTATCAGGATGAGTTTTCCAATTGCGATCTTTAACAATTTCACTTGGTAATATTTTAGAGTTAATATATTTAGCAGCAGTTTTCCTGTCCATCCCGACCCTCAACGCACTAATATTAACTACCTTCGATTTATTGAACTCTTTCCAAAGAGCAAGAACTTGATGATCAGTAACCACTATTTGCACCTCCTGGGCTTTTAATAGTGAACGTATCGGATCAAGTTAATGGGTATTTATAAGTGTCGTCGGTGGGTAGTTTAAACTGTCGTCAGCCATTTATGCTAGGACAGCATATTTTCGTCTTTATCATGAAAAAGATAAATATGAATTTGCAGGTACAGAAAATTCCTCACTTGGTAAGAATAAATTTTTTTTGAGTATGAATTATAAAGAATTTACAAATATGGCTGAAGACTATCCTCCGATGAAGGGGCTAGTAAACTATATAAATGAAAATCCAAAGAAGTTAACTTCAACGCTAATAATATTTGATGATGAAAATGATGATTATGTTTTAATGGACTCCTCCTTAAATTTTGTGGTTACCAAGAGTAGTAAAAAGATTTCTTATAGAGATCTTAATGATAAAAAAGTTAATGAATATATGTCTAAGTATGTGCAAAGTTTAATTAACAATATGCCCCAGTCAGATTTGTATCGTTTTGTAAAAAATGATTGTACTGATTCTATACTTGAAACGGAAAAGTTGGAACACAACGATGCTGAATTAATTGAATATGTCGACTGGATGAGTACTCACACCTGTACCGAGAAATATAAAGATCAAGATGTTAAAACTTACCAAGCTGATCTTCATGAGAAAGTTTTTCAAGGGTGTCTAGATTGCATGAAAGGGAATTTTACTGAAAAAAAACTATTTGAAATGTTTTTGAGTATAAGCACTAACGATGAAACAAATTGTTTTGATCTGTTTAAAAATGATATAATTAAAAAAATTTCTTTTAAGGAAAAGCAAGTATTATTAAAAAACAGTGTCTTGTACGTGGAAAAGTTGCGACCTGAAATAAAATATATTCATGAGACCCTTAGTTTTGAAGCAACAGAGTTCTCAGGAAAGGCTCTTGATTATATCCTACACTATCTCGATAGGTTTGGAATACAAGAAGTACCAAAAGATATTTTGGGCATAATTTCATTACAAACGAATTCAGTAAGTGATGATTCGAGAAAAGAATTAAATGATCTTTTAGCTTTGAAGCTTTCCCGAACTGATCTGTTTGGCTTTGGAGATAACCAAGTTGAAAGAAACGATTTAGCAAAAAAGATGCTAAAGGATTATTTAAAGAAAGCAAAACCGGAGATAAATGAGATTGAAGTTTACCAGCTAAACAATGAAGGTGTAAATGAGATAGGTGATGACGGTGTTTTCTTAACCTGTGGTATTCACGACCTTGACATATTTGAAAAGAAAAATGGAGAAAGAATTTATTTGAGAGGTAATTACGAAGCTGAATTTAAAAATATGGCAAAAGGCTTATTTGTTCCAGCTTCACAAATCATACAACTTAAACATAATAAAAGTGAGCTTTACGGAGTGTGTGGAGGTAAAGAATACAAAATAGAATTTCCTCCCAATATATTACTTGATCTGAAGGACTCAATAAATTTAAGAGATTTAGAAACGTTTAAATTTCAATTTGGAGAGGATAATGTCATTGATGCATTCTCAACCCTAGGGCTTGTAGAAGAGATGTCCTATAAACTAGCGACTGGGCTTAAGTTTGCTTTTAGCATGAAAGGGTTTAGGCTCGTAAGTGAAAATGAAATAGATAACTTAAAACAGCGCTTTTTAGATGAATTGAAAGTAACTGATATCTATTTTCCCATAAACCATTCGATGTCACTAAATAATTTTACTATCGGTCGTACTAAAGCAATAGAGTTTGTTTTTGAGAAGAAGATAAAACCAAACAGGACGGTTAGGCTTAAGGTTTATACTCCAAGATATGATAATAACGAGACATCTATGGATGAGATTGCATCTACTCAGGAAATTGAGAACGTATTGTCCCAGAGAAGTGATGAACATAATAACTTATTTATCTTAAACCTTTCATGTCAGGCGGAAAAAACCATTCCACAATGGATGCATGCATACACAAACGCTGTAAAGGTCAGTGTTCAAGAAAAAGAAATTCTTGCACCTGTTATCATTTCTTCTAAGAGAGCTTTTGAAACGGGCTCTCCAACACAAATATTAAAGCACATGGAATACCCCTTCGGTGTTTTAGAGCTTGCAGCAAAAGAAAGCAATATTGAACAAACACTAGACTTTCTTGCTGCAAAACCAGATGCGAAGTTTAAAGCATCGAGGTCATTTAGTCCCATTTCAAATATTGGTAAAACCTTTCTTCGTGAGCAACTAAAAAAGATAGATGTAAAAATAACAACAATGGATGGGAAAGTTTCAAATTTTTAAGTTCCACCTATTGTTTTTAAATTTAAACATCAACATATTCTGAATCTACTTAACTTTCCATATTCTCTATCGTTATTTTGTCTTAAAATTGTACTGTGATATAGAGGATTTAAATATCTTGCTTGTAAAATTGACCTTGGTGACTAGTAACTAGGCATTTTTTTTACCTTTAATTTGGTAATAATTTAAACACCATGTTTATTATATATACTTGGCGATTATTTTTTAAATATTTTTAGAAGTTTGGCATAATAAAATAAACAAAAGTAAGGATACCTATGAAAAAGCTATTTTTAATAACGATTATTATTATCTCAACGATCACTTCTACTTTGGCCGAAACAACCGTACAGTACGCGAGAATTGGCACCGATAATGCCGTTATAACCCAATCTGAAAGAACAAGTAAACCTGAAGAATGGCTAGCTGTGTTTGATGGTAGAATTGAACTCATAAAAGACCAAAAAGATTTCCCGATGTCGATGTACCTACAAATAATTAAAAACATTGTTGATACAGATGACCTAGATCAATTACAAATAAGAGATATGTACATTAATAAGAAAAATATTCAGATTATTAATAACAGAGCCGTTCTATCCTTTGTTCTAAGCATAAAGTACTATGACAACATTTTCCAACAAGGAACGGTTAACGTTTCTGGGAAGCTAGAGTTTGACCTGAATGAATTACGCCTGATTAATAATGAACCTCAGTATTATACAGCATCAAGCCCTGCTGAAGAATTTGGAAGAGAGAGTGGTTATCATGAACAGTTTAAAGAAGAATTTGTAGAAGTCGTAGTGGCCACGATAGTTGATGGATATTTAGGCAATACGGAAACGATAGAAACTCTTTTTGAAAATTTAAATGAAGAGTCCCTAAAGATCATTCCAACTGAGAACTACGCACCCCTTATGTGACCATCACCCACAACAACATAACGCTCAGTTGTCATCTCTTTGGCTCCCATAGGGCCATAGGCATGAAGTTTTGTCGTTGAGATACCTAACTCTGCTCCAAGGTTATATTCCCCACCATCGTTAAATCGTGTTGAGGCATTTAGCATAATCGATGAGGCATCAACTTGATTTTGGAATTTTTCTAGATGATCTTTTGTATTACTGATTATGGCTTCAGTATGGTGAGAGCCAAAAATTTGAATATGCTTAATGGCTTCATCTAAGTTAGATATGGTTTTAACAGATAAGATATTATCTAAATACTCTGTTTCCCAGTCATCCTCTGTTGCGGATTTTAAATTTTTTAAAGATGTATTGGTGTTATCACAAACTCTTAACTCAGTTTCCTTTGCAATAAGAGCATTAAATAGTTGATCAACAAACTCTATTGGAAGGTCTTTATGTAGCAGGAGAGTTTCAACTGCATTGCAGACACCTGGCCTTTGAGTTTTAGCATTGATGACTATATTTATGGCATGCTCAAGGTTAGCGTCGGCATCAATATAAATATGGCAAAGTCCCTTAAAGTGAGCAATAACGGGAATTTTAGAGTTCTTATAAACATACTCAATCAGTTTCTCGCCACCTCTAGGAATAATCACATCTACAAGGCCTACTTGATCCAGCAGCTGTGAAACATTTTGTCTCGATTCAATTAATTGTACGACTAATTTGGGAATATACTTAGATATAGCTTGTTGTACTAACTTAGCTAAGTATAAATTTGAGTGCTTGGCTTCTTTGCCACCTTTTAGGATTATACAATTACCTGACTTTATGGCCAAACAAGAACAGTCAATGACAACATTAGGTCTGCTTTCAAAAATCATCCCAATGACACCGAGAGGAATTCTTTGTTTTTGAATAATAAGCCCGTCAGGTCTTGTCATCGTTTGGGTAATTTCTCCAACCACTTGCTCTTGATTGGCTATCGCTTTCACACTATCAATTAAAGCATTAATACGACTTTCATTCATCTCTAGTCGATCGATCATGGCCTTAGATAATTGATCTTGTTTTGCTGCTAAAATATCGTGCTGATTAGCTTGTATGAGTTCTTGCTTGTTTGCATCAAGTGCTTTGGCAATCTCTAATATAGCCTTGATTCTGTCTTGCTCACTAACCTTGATAAAGTCTAATTTTGCCTGCTGAGCCTGCTTTGCTTCTTTCAATTATTATCCTATTTTAAAATGAGGTTATCTTTATGAATAATTACTTTGGAGGGAACATGCCCTAAAATAGTTATAAGTTCATGGCTTTTAAGCTGCTTTATTTTCTCGATATCATTTGATGAATATTCTGTTATTCCATTACCCACAATTTGATTTTTATG
>JABJPQ010000575.1 GCA_018663815.1 Halobacteriovoraceae bacterium
AACCTTAAAAAAATGGTTCGCGCATTTCGTAAAGAGATTAATGAGCTTACAAGCAATACGGAGGGAGCAGATATGATTTATCAATTAAATATTCAGCTATTCCCTTTAACCAAGGAGTCAAAATGAGACGAGTACTAGCAGCATTATTTATACTATTGCCTTGTTACAGCATTTCTTCCTACGCATATATAAAGGCTGGAGGAGTAGACGTTGGAAACACTCACCCTATTAAAAAAGTACAATATCAAGCCAAAGGCTTTTCAACCGAGTCAGCACTTATTGAACATATAGACAAATTAAGACCCAGCCTAATAAATGGCACGGATGGAAAAATATCTGCGTGGATTAGAGCTGGTGCTTGCGATGTGACTAATGTTGAATTTGTCTCTGTAGATTTAAATATTTTTCATAAGTACAACAGATTTACAAAAACATTTACCAAGAAATATCAGGGTAAAATTAATATTAATTTAAAAGATTGTTTAACACCTGGTTTGATTATTGATGATTCGACCGTTGAGTAATAAGTAAGGGGGGTTACCTCCCCTGCTATTATTATCTTATACAGCCATCAACTCTATCCCACCAAATTGTAAAAAAAGCTCCATAGCCGCCATTAGATGAATCAGCCTTAGATAAGTTTATTTGAAGTGTAAAACCAGGTTTAACTAAAGTTACATAGTGTTCAACAATTCCATGCATAATTTCTTCTTCATATCGATACTGAACAACTTTAAAAGCGACACCATCGTCAAAACCATTTGGACATCTTCGAATATATTTACGAGCAATTCGATTTTGATCATATCTTTTAACTTTTGTACCTGAGAAATCTAGTAGTGGATGTGAAAAAGCTTGAGCTGAAAAGCATAGAGCTAAGCAGAAAATACTGAGCATATTAATTAATTTCATAAGTCCTCCGAGGTGAATTGTATTACCTTAAATTATATTAGCAATAAGGCTAATATATAAAGGGAATTAAATTGTGCGACGCAATGGATTTTTAGTAGGACAAAGGGCATTCTCCAGTTTAAGCTTAAAAGTATTAAGTACATAACCTAAGGATGGGCCATGAGAATTAATTTAATTATCATTTCAATTTTTTTTTCGAACATAACGTTAGCTACTGAATATATTGTAGAGCTAAAGAATGGCTTAACTCCCTCCCCCCTTTTAGTAAAACTTGCCCAAAGAAATTTTAATGTTCTTGGAAAAGAATACATTATAATAAATCAAAAAATTAGCGCTAAAAAATTTAATGAAATAAGTCTTATTGAGGAAAACTTTCCAGTTGAACTTTTTAATACTGATGTTTACTCCCCTGATGTCGTTGATTTTAGCAAACAATGGGCCTTTGAGAATAAAGGCAATAATGAGCCCGTTTCATTGGATCAAATGTCACCAGTCAAAGGTGTAAAAGGTGCTGACTTAAACATGTTAAAAGCGTGGAATATTACAAAGGGACATAAAGATGTCGTTATCGCTGTAATTGATACAGGTGTTAAGTGGGATCACCCAGAATTAAAAAGCAATATGTGGGTAAATTCATTAGAAAAAAATGGCCAAAAAGGGATTGACGACGATGGTAACGGCTATATTGATGATATCTATGGATATGACTTCAGCGAAAATGATTCAGACCCAATGGATGAGTACGGGCATGGAACACATTGTGCAGGAATTATTGGAGCTACTCATGAATCGGGAAAAATTGCAGGTGTGATGAACAAAGTATCATTAATGGCCGTAAGAATGATGGACCATAAGGGTAGAGGAAAAACAGAACAATCTATTAAGGCTGTGGGTTACGCAGTAGAAAATGGTGCTGATGTTCTATCGAACTCTTGGGGTAGTCGCAGACATTCAAAAATTTTGGAAGGGATACTAAGCAAAGCAAACGATATGGGGATTGTGGTGGTAGCAGCGGCTGGAAACTCTCGTTTTAATGATAATGATAAAATTCCCACCTACCCTGCTAATTATCAAGTGGAAAATATTATTTCTGTGGCAGCATTTAATGCACGTGATAGGCATAGCGCCTACTCAAGCTATGGTAAAAAAACAGTACATGTTGCAGCACCAGGAACAAATATAATCTCAACCTACATCAAGAAAAAAAGAAAAAAAGAAATTTATAAAGTAGCGTCAGGAACATCTATGGCCGCCCCCTACATCTCAGGATTAGTGGGTTTATTATTGAGTATAACAAATGAATATACTCCATTAGAGATTAAACAAAGGTTAATCACAACATCAGTGCCAGTGGCACACATGGAAGACAAATCTGTTTCTGGTGGTAGAGTAAATGCGGAAAGCTTTTTAAATATAACTAATTAGTTAGATAGCTTGGCTAAAAATTCATTTTTTGGCCCGTATAGTTCATTAAGACTCTCAAACTGAACAAAGTCTGAAGTGAGCATCTTTCTTTTTAATAAGACTTTAAAATCCTTAGATTCGGAAAATGTTTTTAGTAAATACCATTCTTGATTAGAAAATTTTAAATTTTTAATATCGTCTTCGGTTAGGTCCTGAATTTGAAGGTTTAGCAAGTATGACAGGGCAATTGTTAATCGCGGTTTTAGATTAGTAAGAGCATCAATTTTTATACCCTCATTTTTCATTTTGGAAATGAGTTCTTGGTGTTTCTGATCAAGAATTTTGAGATTATTTGCAAGTACAGATTGCTGCTTATTTAGTAGGGTAAAATATTGATGTTTTTTAGTCATGACTTTTAAATAATCACTTTTGCTATTATCAGTAGAGCTCTTAACTTCGCTCGCGAGCAAAATATTATTTTGAGTAAATGATTTGTTAACCTTAACGGCATTGTGATACACAGAAAAGCTTCTGGCTGGCTTTGAGTCGTCTGTACCACTCAATGTAAATGTGAGTACTACCACTACGGCTAGACTACTAGCCATAATGGTAAGTTTTTTATCCATCTTATAAAACTCCATGGTTGTATGTAATAACAATTGAAGTGTAATTTTCGGGTGGGATTAAAATGTTAATGATGCCTTTAGAGTAAGAGTATTCTTCAACTGTTAGGTAGTTTCCACCAACAGAAACCTTGATTGATTCTTCTATGATGTTTACATCAGTTCTCAGTTTAAACCCAGTAAGATTATTGGAAACGGTTAAACCAATTTTATCTAGAACTGATTGAAAGGGAGCATCAATATCATAAAGGTCGGTTCCAAATAGAGCGGCAGCATCTTCATATCTGTCCTCATTATCTCTTGATAACCGGATTATTGGAAAAAAACTTACTTTCTCTGGCTTATCTTTTAAACCTTGAAAATGGGAAGCCCACTCAGGAATAGTCTTGTCAAAAGACTGTTCGCGTTCATCAGATAAAATAATGTAAACAAGCATTCGAGAGTTATCTCCGACCCAGGAAGGGTTTAGGTTATAAGCAGCTTGCATTGACTCAAAAGATCTTTCACTTCCATGGCCTGCAATACCAACACTTACAGCATCTTCAAAATCACTTTTAAAGCTTGCGAAATCAGCCTCTGCTTTTACGCTCGATAGGTCGTAAGTATTTCCATTACTATCTGCTGCAAAGGGATTTGCACCTGAAGGTAATCGATACGCATCAGTAGTTGTAATGGCCATATTAAAAGGAAAGCGAGCCTTTCCCGCTACCAGAAAATTATCTATAAATGCAGTGAAGTTATCCTTGAGTGTTTGTTGCTCACCAGCCATGGATTGCGAGTTATCAACAACCCAAATAATATCAACTCCACTAAGCTCACTTACATTTTGATTGAACTGTTCCATACCCTGGGTAATAACAGGAGTAACGTGAATTGAAATTGTTCCTTGGTTTGAAACAAGCCCTTCTTCATCAGTAACACTATACTTAATTGACTCTACCCCTTGAAATAAACTTTCGGATGTGTAAGAACAAATTCTATTTAAACAATTTGTAAGGACACCATTATTTGGGTCACCTTCTATTTGATATGTTAACTCTACTCCAAGGCTATCAATATCTAGTGCTTCGGGTAGTTCAAAAGTTAGTGGCACGCGAGATGCGGCTTGAAAACTGTAGTCAAGTGCAATTGGATTATCGCCAACAGGCTCAACTTCGATAGTAAGAGTTGAAGATTTTTCAGCTTTCAGCTCTCCATCTTTAGTAATAAATTCGATACTATCAAGTCCATTAAAGTTTTCTTCGGGAACGTAGAGACAATTAATCTCAATTGCTGATATTTTACAATCTTTTAAAACTCCATGTTCAGGAGATGTAAGGATAGTAAGCTCAAGGTTAACAGAGTCCTGGT
The DNA here is from genome assembly GCA_018663815.1 of Halobacteriovoraceae bacterium. Lineage (GTDB taxonomy): Bacteria > Bdellovibrionota > Bacteriovoracia > Bacteriovoracales > Bacteriovoracaceae. The sequence continues at coordinate 4,290 of JABJPQ010000575.1, forward strand.
TTTCTAAAACGCTATAGCGAATATTTATAGGGGTGTCTTCTTGTGCACTTAAGACTGCGTCCTCCCCAACAGGTACCTTGCCTAAGATGTTAAAGTCTGTGACATCTTTTTCTGGCCGACAACCAATAAAAAGAGAAGAAACAATGAATGTCATTAAAAATAATTTCATACACACCTACTCGGTTAGTTACTTTACTTCTTTAGTCTATTAATAATAACAAAAGAAAAGAGTTCATTTTCAAGTAAAAAGCAAATTTAATGTGTTTTTAATAACATGGAGTGATAGGCTGAATGGGCTTATTGCCTGTGATGCCCTAAAAAGTAGTCAAAAAGGACGATTATCTGAATTTATCGTAATCACTAAGCTTTGCAAGTGAAAGCATGAGAAGCTTGAGTCGTAGCTTTTGCCATGTTCCCTCAAAGAGAAATTGGGTTCCAAAACGAAGCCCCTCCTCAGAATCAAATGATCGAACAATCTGGGCACTAATTGAAACAGGCTTATGTAATATTTCAAAATCAAGACGAATAATACTTCCCGCATCAATTGGTTCATCAAGTTTAAGTAATGCTCCACCGAAGGATAGATCACAAACTGTTCCATGAATTTCACGATCTAGAACTTTGGCAAAGCAGGTTTCGTTAATTGTATATCGACTACCTCTCTCCCACCAACGTAAATTTTTGTTGAAAAAGATCTCACGTGAACGTGGTAATAATAGATAGAACATCATCATGACATTTGTCGCCAGTAGTAAATACGAAGTAATAGAAGGGCTTTCAGAAAGGTAGGGCCAGCTATAGGGTTCGTAATTAAGATGAAAGTATATGCTATAAAGCTGTATGGTAATGAAAACAAGATAGGAATAAAGCTTAACACTTAAAAGAAGAATGCCACTAACAGGAAATAGAAACCAGAAATTAAAAAAGTCTGCAGGTCCAAGAGCAAAGGTTTTTGTAAGGACAACCCAGAAAGGAAACTCCCTCTCAATTGCGATAAATGTTATTCGCAATAATGGATCAATAAACAAAAAAAGAGCAAAAAGCTTAAGTATTAATGGTCGCTTTAACATAGTCCCCTCAAAAAAAACCTAACTAGGTAAAAATATTACGTTATTGCACTGTAAAAATATTCTAATACTATTTTAGTATAAAACAAATTTTAAAATAAGATATATTATGAAAAATTTAACCTATTTAACATTTATTTTAACTTTAACATCTTTGGCATGTTTCGCTGATGAAAAATCTCTTTATGATTTTAAGTGGCTTGATGAGGGTGAAAAGGTTTATGTCATTCAAAACAAAGAATATGTCAAAGCGAGAAGCATTGGGCTTGACTTAAGCATAATCGATTCTAACAGTTCTCCGTATCAAGATACGAGTGGCTTCTCTTTAGCCCTCGCCTATTACTTTACAGAAACATGGTCAATTGATTTGACCTATAAAATGTATAACAACTCAGACAGTGCTGATTTGACAAATCTTTTAAATATCAATGTGAATACAACACAAACAAAACCATTAATAAGAAAAATCAATGCCGCAAAATTAATTCATATAAATTGGATTCCATTTTATGGCAAAATAAATACATTTAATAAAATCTTTTTCTTTGATTGGGGCTTGGGTCTGGGTTTTGGTCAGTTTGATACTTCCGGCAACTATGAAACTTTTGATAAAAAAAATCTATCAATAACTTTTAAGGATGAAGTTGACACGGGGTTCAATTTAAGGTCTTTTGCAAAATTTTATATCGGACAAAGCATGACCATGGGCTTTGAGTACAACCTCACAGGAGTTGAAACGATTAAGAGTATCGATGGATCAAAAGAGATTCTTTATTATAATGATATCATAGGCACCATAGGATATATATTTTAATGAAACGAGTATTTTACACAATTTGTATATTCATGTTTACGCTTCCTGGCTATACCAAGACGTATGCAGATATGTTCAATGTCGTATATAGAAACAAACTTTATTATTCATCTTACGTGTTTTTGAAAAAAAGTGTAGAAATAAATTTAAAAATAAAAAGAAGTAAGTCTAATAAGGTAATGGATATTATTCATCCATCAGTATTTATTCATGACCCTGAACTAGATAAATTGCCAAACGGAAGAACGGGACTCGATTATGCGATTGGCATACGAAGATTTTTTTTAAATGACTTTGAAACAGCAGAAAAAAAATTAAAAATGCTGCGTAAAAAAAACCCGATGAGATTTGAGGCAAGTTATATTCTTGGGTTGATACACTTAAGAAGGGGTGAGTACCGCAAAGCAAGCACGGAGTTCAAGAGGTGTGTCAGACTCTCAAAAGTAAAAAAGAAAGTTTCCGGGCGAGGGGAACAATATATAAACACCTTTAAAAACAGGTGTGTCCAACAAGTCGCTAGGGTTAGCTTTTCTCAAAAAAAATACAAAGAAAGTTTAAAATTTCTCAATTTTGTTGAAAAAGATGATTATATTTGGCCTCGTTTTATTATTGATAAAGCGTGGAATTATTATTGGAACGGCGAGAATGAAAGAGCTCTTGGCTCTGTTATGACCTACAAAGCACCATTGTTGAGAAGGTTTATGACTCCCGAGGCAAATTATCTCAAAGGGCTTATTTATTATGAAATGTGTTATTATGAAAAAGCAGAAAAAACATATAAAGAATTTAATAGAAATACGTGGAAGTATAGAAATGTAGCAAAGACAGCAAGTAGAAACAGGTTGCTAAGGCTAATACTATCTAAAAGGATACCAACTAAAAAAGTAGATAAATTTCTCTATTACTATCTTAAAGGATTTAAGAAAGATATCAGGTTTTTTACATACAAACGCTCGAGTAGAATGATTCAAAGAGAGATAAAAAAACTATCGAAAGTTAAAAGTTTAAAACAAGCGAGAGTTTTCTTAGATTCGTTGTACTACTATCAAAAGGCAATAAGAGGTGATTTTCAGGATTTTTTGAAAAATATTTCAGAAGATTATTATCATCAGATTTCAGAAATGAGATCAGCCTTTGTAAAACTAAACTTAATGGTGAGTCTACAAAAGAGACAACAACTTTCAAAAGGGAATACGGATAAACTGGAGGATACTATAACAACTCAAGAGTTAGGTGATATAGCAAACGTTTCTGATAAGTTTATCTGGGATTTTAGGGGGGGCTTTTGGGCCGATGAGTTAGGTGATTATGCAGTTGCCTTAAGGAATAGGTGCAAAAAATGAAACTACTAATATTTATTGCGCTAGTTCTTACGATGAATGTAGTACATGCAAAAGGCAAAAAGACAAAAATAAAATATGAAAAGAGACAAAAAATTGATCTGGGAGCATTAGTCATTGAGGGGAAGATAGTTTCTCCGGGAGATTTTAATGTAGAAGACGAAAAAGAAAAAGCGACAAAGCTTTTATATAAAAGAAAAAATTATAACGATAGATTAAGAATTAATATTGAATATGTTTTTTAAGGAGGAGATCCATGCTTAATTTTCTTTCAAACTTCATGCGTGACGGTGGATATTTTATGTGGGTCATCTTGTTGGTGTGGCTTACAGGTCTTGGGATAAGCTTTTATAAATTTATGATGCTTAAACTTAATGATATTAATGGAGATAAACTCTTCGATAAAATTAAGTCCTCAGTTTTACAAAACAATGTTGAAGAGGCACTGAGTTTATGTGCAGGAAGTAAGGCCGTGCTTCCAAAAATTCTTCGTTCAGGATTAAAAAGGGCTAATGAAGATAGAGAACTTGTAGAAGATGCCCTAACTACTTCTATTATGGAGCACACACCAAAGCTTACTTATCACCTCAATTATATTTCATTAGTCGCAAATATTTCAACGTTAATTGGCCTGCTTGGAACTATTCAAGGACTAATTATGTCATTTGCTTCAGTAGGAAGTTCGGATGTTGGAAATAAAGCACAGGCATTGGCCGATGGTATTGCTAAAGCAATGAACACGACAGCTTTTGGGCTTATCTCTGCAATTACGATTATGGTACTCCATACAATTTTAAGCAGTAAAGCGGTTAAGCTAAATGATAAAATTGACGAGGTCTCAGGTAAATTACTTGATTTACTAAGCGTTAAGAAAAAGAAAAACGGATAGGTATGTTTAAACGAACAAGACAGGTAGAAAAACTAGAAAGGTTAAATATTGTTCCAATCATGGATGCTGTCTTTATCTTTATTTTCTTCCTGCTTTTTTCGGCTCAATTTATAAAACTTTTTGAAATTGAAACAGAAGCTCCTGTCGTGAGTGAAGTTCCAGAGTATGTAGAACTTGAAAAAGATCCTTTAAATTTAATCTTAAAGGTATACAGTAATAAAATTGAGTTATTAAAAGGGATTGATCGCATTATTGATAAAACATTTTATAAAAAAGATGTAAATTATCTGATTCTTCTTAAACAGGAATTACTTAAGCTTAGACTTAGCCATCCTGATGATGACTACGTGATTATATCTCCTCAACCACAGATTAAGTATAATGAAATAATAAAAATTATTGATGCTGCTCAAACCTTGCCTGATAAAAAAATTTATAAAGTTAAAACGAAAGATAAGGAGAAGGTTTTAAAAAAAATATTTAGCCAATTAGTTTTGGAGCCTATGGATGAAACTTAGAAAAAAAAGAAAACAAAACAATGACGCTGAAGAACTCGACATCACCGCGTTGTTGGATATTCTCGTAATCCTTTTGGTTTTTTTATTAAAAAGTTTTAATGATTCAGACCTGACCGTTGATTTAGTCAATGAGTTGTCCCTGCCTTATTCGATGTCTAGAACCGCAGGTCATCATGGAGTTATCTTGCAGGTTAATAAAAAAGGAAATGTTTTTATTAACTCAGACTTACTGGGAAATGTTGATGGTGATGAAACCTTTGGAAAGATGAAAGAAGTCCTTATGTCTGAATATAGAAAGAGAAGTACAGAGAAAGAAGGTGAAAAAAAGAAAAAACATTTAATTAATTTTGTTTTTGATCGAGGACTTAAGTATGCAGTCATTAACAAAGTAATGAATGTAAGCTCTGAGATAGGCTTTGGTAAATATAAATTTATTATCCAAGGAGAGGAATGAAGTTTTGTATATTTATCTTGCTGTGGAGCATTTGTTTTACGGCCATTTCAAAAGTTGATAAATGGAAACGACATTATACGATTGTTTTAAAAGATATTAAATCGGTAGAAGCTTTAAAGACAAGTGACTTAGGTTTAAGAATAAGACTTTTTGAGCTTTACGGTGAAAAATTAATGCTTTTATTGGAAAAAGAAAGTGAGTTTAGAATTGAGTACCTAGAGAACCCAAAGAGTAAAAAACTTAAGAACTTAGTGAGAAAACAAAAATATGCTCTAGCTAAGCTTGATAAAATTGCAAAAAAGATTGAGCGCCAAACAAAGAACAAGAAAATACTAACTAAGATACATTACTTTAGAGCATTAAATTTTTCACTAACCAAGAACGATGAAAAATTTTTTTATTATATT
>JABJPQ010000326.1 GCA_018663815.1 Halobacteriovoraceae bacterium
GTCTTCATCCCAGGGTTTTTCAGTATTTTTAGGATCGATATAACGTAGATAATACCAACAAGATCCGGCCCACTGAGGCATAGTATTTGTTTCTCTTCTTACCTTTTTACCACTTACGGGGTCTGTAAAAGATAACCATTCTTCAATCGTAGCAAGTGGAGATTCTCCCGTACCAGAAGGTTCATATTTTTCAACATCAGGTAAAATTACGGGTAACTCTTCTTCTGTTAAACATCGAACAACTTTGCCTGTCTCAGCATCTTTTAAGATTGGGAACGGGTCACCCCAATATCTTTGGCGAGAGAAAAGCCAGTCTCTTAACTTATAGTTAACTTTTTTTGTTCCTATCTTTTTTTCTTCTAAAGTCGTAATCATTTTTGAAATGGCCGTCTCTTTATCAAGTCCGTTTAGGTAATCTGAATTAATTAATTTACCATCACCAGTATGGGCAGCTTCAGAAATATCACCTCCGTCTAAGACTTGAGTAATTTCAAGTTTAAACTTTTTAGCAAACTCATAATCTCTTTGATCATGAGCTGGAACGGCCATAATCGCACCGGTACCATAAGTGGCCAAAATATAATCAGATATATAAACCGGAACTTTTTTATTATTAACGGGATTGATTGCATAAGCCCCAATAAAAACACCTGATTTATCTTTATTTAATTCGGTTCTTTCAAGGTCAGACTTAAGTGCAGCAGTTTTTATATAGTTTGAAACTTCTTCTTTGTGCTCAGGAGTTGTTAGACTCGCAACAAGCCTATGTTCTGGGGCTAATACCATATAGGTAGCTCCAAAAAGAGTATCAGGTCTTGTTGTAAAAACATCAATTTTTTCTTCGCTTTGATCAACTTTAAACGATAACTCCGCTCCCTCGGATCTTCCAATCCAGTTACGCTGCATTTCCTTAACCGACTCGGGCCAGTCCATTTCATCAAGATCTTCTAAAAGCTTATCAGCATAATCTGTAATTCTAAGCATCCACTGTTTCATTGGTTTTTGAATAACTGGGTGATCACCTATTTCAGATTTTCCATCAATAACTTCTTCATTGGCCAAAACTGTTTTTAATTCTGGACACCAGTTAACATTCATTTCATCTTCATAAGCAAGACCTTTGTTATATAATTGAACAAAAATCCACTGGGTCCATTTGTAGTAATCAACATTCGAAGTTGTAATTTCCCGATCCCAGTCGTAGGAAAATCCCAGCATTTTTAATTGTTTCGTAAATGTCTTGATATTTTTTTCAGTTGTGGCTTGAGGGTGAGTTCCCGTTTTGACGGCATAGTTTTCAGCAGGTAAGCCAAAGCTATCCCAACCCATCGGGTGCAATACATTATAACCTTTCATTCTTTTGTATCGGGCCATGATATCTGTTGCTGTATAACCCTCAGGGTGACCAACATGTAATCCTGCGCCAGAGGGGTAAGGAAACATGTCTAGGACATAGTACTTGGGTTTTGATGTGTCTCGACCAGTTTTAAAAGTCTTATTATCGTCCCAATATTTTTGCCATTTTTTTTCGATAGAGATGAAGTTATATTCCATGTTAAGTTCCTTACCTAAGCTCTTTATAAGATGATTGAGCATAGCAAAGAACTTGTTGGATTAAAACCTGAATTTAGAAAAGTAGATAGCGTAAAAAAGGAGGCCAGCAGGGGAATACTGGCCTCTTTTTTTAGGGAAACTCGACTAGTCCAACTGACTACAGTTAATTGGAAAAGTCATTTTATGGCCGAGGGGAGATGTTACGGCCAAAAAATCATTATCTGAATTAAAGTTGTTTTGGTTTTCGATGTTAATAAGGTGTTTGTTACCGTTTTTATAAATTGTTTTTCTAAAACCATTCGCTGATTTTCTGGTAGTGCTTGTTAGTACCGATGAGATACTTCTACCTTGAGTTTTATTACCGTGAAACGCTACTGTTGTTCCTTCAATAGTAAAACTTTTTTCTCCAAAATTGGTCTCACAACTAATGGGCTTAATTGAAGCGTATGATACTTCAATTAGTAAAAATGTGATTAGCATAGCTAAAGAAAATATCTTTGTTACATTAAAGTCTTTTGTTCTCATCTCTCGTTCCCCGTGTTTAGGTTTGTTATACATAGGTATATTCAAGGCATGTGCCAACTTTTTGAACGTAACTTTAGCTAGTTAGAGAAGATAGTGTGTATAAAATTTAGACACACTGTGCTTATCTCGAATAAGAGGCTATGAAAAGTGTAGTGACTGGAATTAGATGTCAGCTTCGATGAGTCATTAAGCTGCCTGTTTGATGTCTTTTTTATCGACAGTATTTTTCTTTTCTTTACAGATATTTACACCATTATCGCTTTTTAATGATGGCACTTCTTCACTTGATTTTGGCAGCTCAACGATTTTTAGCCTTGGCAGTAAATCTTCATCTCTTTTTCGAAACTTATAGTTGTGCCCAAAGTCGAGTGCATTTTGCATATTCTTATAATCTTTTAACCATTCATTTGGTGTCTTCCAGTTGTGCTTCTTGAACCTTCTACCTTGGTTTCTTTCTACATAATACTCTTCTAAGTAGTTATTAAACTCATCAATCTCATCAGGCTCTATCCTTGAAAATAACTCTTGGTCATCTTGCCTGTGACTTCTCTCTACTAAACCTTGAAGTTCTTTTACTCCTGGAGGAATTAGCTTTTGAACAATTCTATTCTTCTCACAAAACTTTTCCAGTGGGTGTTCTTTTTCGATATCCGCATACCTTTTATAAAACTTATAAGTGTACTCTGTTCCATTATCTGTTTGCAGTCGCTTTATTTTAAAAGGGCAAACTTTCAATAAATTTTTCATAAAATCTATTGTTGATTTGGGGCTTATTTTTGAATATGCTTTTTTATAAGACCAGTTTGAAGCATGATCTATAAAGTTAAATACATAACATTTTTCACCATTTTTGAGAATGTGAGGCTGGTGCTTTGTATCCATTTGAGTGTGCTCTCCTGGATGATAAACTCGGACTATTTTTATATGTTCTTTCTTGTCCTTTCTTCTTGCTTTCTTCGTTGTGCAAGGATATTTCTCTCGAAGTCCTGATCGGCTTAAGAATCGCTCTATACGATACTTTGAAAGCTTCACGGAGTGATCATATTTTAAATGAGCCTGCATTACTTCAGCACCCCAGCGATACTTCTCTCTCATTTCTGTAATCAGAAATTTCTCAACAGCACTCAGTTCAACAGCTTTTTTCCCAACGACTTTCTTGAAAGTAAGGTCAACAAATCCACCTTTTATGTAACTTGCTCTCCATCTAAAAAGGGTTCTAATTGAAATATCTAGGCCCTGACAGAGGGCAAGCATCTTTATACGTTTTCCAGTTTTAAATTCAGCATGAGAGTACTGAGAGCAAATTTTTACATACTCAATAAGACAAGCAATTCTCATCGCAGTATTTGGTTGAACTTTGTAAATTAGTTTGTAATCAGACCTAAGATTAGATAGCGTTAGATCCATGGGAGATCTCCTTTTTTGAGTGTTAATAGTTTCGCAACTAAATGTTCTCAAACAGGAGATTCTTCTTCATCTTAATTTATCAATAATAACTGATAGTTACACTACGAGTTATGACATCTAATTCCAGTCTCTATAA
>JABJPQ010000285.1 GCA_018663815.1 Halobacteriovoraceae bacterium
CCAAGAAGCTGCTTAAATATTAAGAAGTTATCTTTGGTGTCGTTTCTTTATGAGTCCATACGAGTTCAATTAGCCTTAAAACAAAGACTTAGGGTGCAGCAGCCGGTATCTAACGAGCAAGAGCTTTAATTTGTAAGCATTGGAATACAACCAAATCGTTTATCATGTGCAGGATAGTGCTGTCTGCTTTCACTCATATGATAAAAAGTATCCACCTCAGAAATAAACTTCAACGAAAAGGTCATCTGATGTTTTTTCTTTATAAATGGCTCCGCTGTATCAGCTGGCCAATAAAATTCAATTTTATTTTCAGCTACTGTTTGATCATCAGGAACGATGTGTTTTTCACCACTTTTATAAAACCAAATTTGTTTTAATAACGCTTCATTAATTAAAGTATAATTATCTGCCCCTTGCTCTTTTGCAATATACAACCCTTCTGTATCAACACCGACAACCCCTCTTAGCGAGCGAAATAAGTCGCTACGTCCATAATAATGATGTTGTTTCGGACAATAAGCTTTGTACGTATTATCATCTAAGAATGGAGTCATATAATAGCCAAGTACTGACTCAACTTGATTTATACTTCCGTTGTCTGTAATACCACTTCTCCAAGTTAATGGATAAAACAATTTAAAGTCTGGTGCTAAATCCATTCCCGTAAACGCTTTATACTCATCACCTATTATATTATATACTTCTTGTTTTCCATCCTCGTTAATATCATAAAATAACGGGTCAGTTTTATTCCAAGTAATAAAGGTACTTTGTTGTTCATCTAATAGCGGAGAATTTATAGGAACGGTGCCTGACATTTCAATATTATGACAAAGAACGATAGAATTTGATGACTCTCTGAGAGCATCTGGCCTATCTGGCGGACTAAAAAAGTAGTACTGGGTGTCTATATTATATACCGCTAAATCATCTGATTTAATCGACTCAGAGTAAATCTTATATTCACATTTAAATCTATTAACAGGCATCAAAGAAATAGGACCAAAATCTCGATATTCATTAAAAAACCTTAACTGTGTTGACCTTGAACGTGCACCAGAGGCTCGCTCAACTAAGGTTAGGCGGTAAGTGTGATCTTCAGAGAACTCATCTGCAACAATACTTATCACCTCTGAGTTTTCATAACTGATAACTTCAAACTCAGAAGTAATGCCCCTTTTTTCATCTATTACTTCAAGATAACAACTTGCAATTTCAGCTTCCCCAGCTTGAGTGCTGCAAAACCCTGCAAGATCAAATAAATCCGTATTAGTTATCGCTGACGTTAATTCTGTCTCTAAGATAAGATGCGGAGTGAAGCTATTCACGCTAGAGGATTCTTTACAAACCTGAGTACAATTTCCAATATTCTGTGCTACTTGGTCTAAGCATAAACAAGGATTCTTTAAAATAATAGCATCAGATGGCCTGTTCGTTATTTCACCTGACTGCAATTCTTCATCGGTTTCTTCGGGCTCTATAGCAGATCTATAACCGATCCCCTCGGGCTTAATTTGTTGTAAGTTTACTTCAATACAACCTGATAGAATAAAAAGTGGTAAAACAATAGCTGTTATTTTTTTAAATAATTTTTTCATGCAAAACTAATCGACACTATCCGATACGACTGTATATGAAAAAAATTATTGGTAAATATTGCCTTTTAAAAAGAACTACATCTATTTAATTGACTATAATAAGCGGCCAAATCCGCTAAATCATCATCACTTAATTGTGCTGTTATAATACCCATTGGCCCACCAACTCTGCTGCCAATTCTAAACGAAGCAAGGGTACTAAAAACATAAGCTTCCCCCAGTGCTGCAAGGTCAGGGTGTAGAGTTCCTGCTCGGCTTTGCTCTGGCATTAAGCCATTTTCTCCGTGACACATTGTGCACGATATTTTGACAGTAGATCCATCTGGACGAGAAAACTCCCGCTCCTTACTGGCCAATAGTTTTCCTCGAGTAAAATCGCCCCCCAAATAATTAGTCTCCAGCACATTTTCACAGTGTGCATTTTTAGCATCAAC
>JABJPQ010000092.1 GCA_018663815.1 Halobacteriovoraceae bacterium
ACAAATGGTGTTAAATATATTCAAGAAATCTCTCAATCAAAAGGTTTTCATTTTGCAAGTATGCAAGGACGCTCAATTGGTATGGACCGTGATCGTAGATGGGAAAAAATTGAACTAGCATATAATACGATGACTGGACAAGGAGCTAAGACAGAGCTTTCACCAATTGAATATATTGAATCACAATATAAAAATAATTTGTATGATGAATTCATTACGCCGACATTATTCAATGTTGAAGGCGCAATCGAAAGTGATGATGTTGTTTTCTTTTTAAATTTCAGACCCGATCGCGCTAAGCAAATTTCGCAAGCATTTTGTGATGAAGACTTTTCTTATTTTAAAAATGATATCAAGCCTTGTTATTTTCTTTGCATGTCTCCTTATATCAATGAGGAGTTTCCGAATGTTCCTATTCTTTTTGATCGAGAAAAAATTCAAGGAACTTTTTCCCAACACATTTCAAGTCTTGGGAAAAAACAATTAAAAATTGCTGAAACTGAAAAGTATGCCCATGTAACTTATTTTTTTAATGGTGGTGAAGAAAAAGCTTTTACAGGAGAAGATCGTATTCTAATTAACTCCCCTAAAGATGTTGCGACATATGACTTAAAGCCACAAATGAGTGCTCCGCAGATACTTGAGCAATTACTTAACAAGCTTGAAGACAATAGTTATAGTGTCTACATTGTTAATTTTGCAAACCCTGATATGGTTGGGCACACAGGTGATTATGAGGCCGCAATGAAAGCAATGGAAGTTATCGATAATTGCATGAAAGAAATATCACAAAAATGCTTAGAGCAAGATGTTTCATTGCTTATTACTGCTGATCACGGAAATTGTGACCAAATGGTTTATCCAGACGGAACACCCCAAACATCACACTCTAATGCCAACGTTCCTTTTTGCTTAGTTCAAAAAGGACTTAAGGAAAATGCATTACAAACAAAAGAAAATCATTATGCACTTAAAGATGTTGCACCAACGATGTTATATTTATTAGGCATAGAGCAAACTGATTATATGCAAGGTGAAAGTATTTTTAAATAAAGGATCATATGAAAGCTAAAAAAATAAAAACAATTGCAGTCCTTACTTCTGGTGGGGATAGTCCAGGTATGAATTGTGCTATCCGTTCAGTCGTTAGAACGGCCGTTGGAAATGGGATTAAAGTTTATGGTATTAAACGCGGTTATACCGGGCTTATAAACAATAACTTTCAAGAAATGAATGCTTCTTCAGTTGGAAACATTATCCAACGTGGTGGAACTATTTTACAATCCTCTCGCTGTCCCGAATTTAGAGAAAAGAAAAATCGTGAGAAAGCTGCACAAATATTAGAAGATAGAGGCATTGATGCTCTTATCGTAATTGGCGGAGATGGCTCTTTTAAGGGAGCAAGCGCTTTAAAACAAGAGTTTAATGTCCCTGTTATTGGAATACCAGGAACAATTGATAACGATATCTCAGGCACTGACTATACCATTGGTTTTGATACCGCAGTACAGACAGCAATCGAGGCGATTGATAAAATACGCGATACCGCGGCCTCTAACGAGCGAACATTTTTAATAGAAGTGATGGGAGCCAAGTCATCATCTATTGCAGTCAAAGTTGGAATTTGTTCGGGAGCAGAACATGTTTTACTCAACAAAGATCAAGTCGATTATAAAAAGGTTTCCGATACAGTTAGAAAGGGAATTCGACGAGGAAAAAACTCGTCAATCTTAGTTGTTGCTGAAGGTGAAAAGCCTGGCCGCAGTTATGAGATATCACAAGAACTAGCTGAAAAATATGACATTAATTCTAAGGTTTGTATTCTTGGTCATATTCAAAGAGGTGGAAGCCCAGCGGCTAACGATCGTTTTTACGGCACAACGATGGGACAACTTGCAGTGGAGTCATTAATCAATGGTGAAACAGAAGGTGCTATTGTTGTTAGAGCACAAAAAATTCTTTGTGCTCCCCTACTCGATTGTAATAAAAAGAGTGATCATGCCATGAGAGAATTTGTCGGTATTGCTGAAACTCTATCCATATAATCAATTCTAAAACGAAGATCTGGGATATGCTCAAGTAAGAGTGATGAATCAATGACATCAATACCCAACTCTTGTTCTTTAAATAGACTTATAAATTTAAGTTCTTTTCTTTCATTAGGATGAAAATAATTTTGATAAGAATCATCAAATGA
>JABJPQ010000376.1 GCA_018663815.1 Halobacteriovoraceae bacterium
GTGAAAAGTTGAAAAGTGAAGCTTTAGAGATATCACGTGAGGCACATGAGGTTGCAAAATCGCAAGAAGCAGAAAATGAACGGTTAAAAAATAAAGCAGACGAATTAAACGTTAAAATTAACGACGCTCACTCTGAATTTAACCAGCTGGAAAAAAGAAATAATGAATTCACTGAAATATTATTTGAATCGGAACAAAAATTTAAGAGTGATGAGATATCAAATCAAGAAAAGCTTGAATCATTAATTAATCAAAGAGAATCGATTGATCACGATCTTAAATTATCTCGCCAGCAAAAAGAAGAACTCATTACTGACATACAAACTAAAGAGGACAAAATCAGGTCTTCTGTAGCCGAACTAGAACTTTTAGAACAAAATGTAAAAGAGTTTAAAACGAAAGAGGAAGAAGCAAAAACCAGCCTTGATAAGCATGAGCAACGAGTAGATAAACTATATCATGACAAGGAAAATTTATTAACTGAAGCAAAAAAACTTAATTCATCAATACAGTCAGCACAAGATTTACATGATAACTTAACTTCAACTTGTGAGGGGATTGAGAAGTCAATCGTTGAAAAAGAAGAGTATTTAAAAGAAATTGAGCAAACTGCAAAAAGCCATTACGAGATTGAAAAAGTTAAGCTAGAGAGTCAATTAGCGCAAGAAAGACAGCAAGTAGAACAAAAAATTGAAAATTTTAAAAATGAACAAATGCAAAGTATAGAACAATTTAAAAATGAGAAAGAAAACGAAGCAGAAAACTTACTAGAATCGACTAAGAAAAAAGTTGAAAAACTTGAACATGAGGCAAGTGAGCTTTTTCGTTTATCAGAAGCAAAAGAGCTCGAGGCAAAAGAGTATGAAAGAAAGATTATTGCAGAAGTTGAAAGTCAAAAAGAAATAGTAAATGAAAAGCTATTGAAAAAGCTCCATTCTGCGAACTTAGAAGCCAAGGAAATAAAAGATAATGCGATTGTTGAGTATGAACAAGTTCTTGTTGAAGCGAAAAAAGTAGCACAAGAGTTGGCAAGTAAGACTCAAGAGGATATTAAAACAAAGCTTGAAGCTGTTGAGATTCAAATCTCCCAAGCTCACACTGATGGTATTTCTGTTCTTAAACAAGAAAAAGTAAGTTTGGAAAATCAGATAACCCAGGCCAGTAAAGACCTTACGACAGAAAAACAAAGTTATGCAAGATTAAAAAATGAGCTAATCAGTCTCTCTGATGGAATTGAAGAAAAACGGAAAAATTTTGAAGCTGAGATGCAAGAAAATCATAAAGCGGAGATAGCAAAGTCAAAGATGCAGGCTCAAGAAATTGAGATGCGAGCTTCTCATATTCTGACACAAGCACAAGAAGACGTAGAAAAGCTAAAAGCAAGTAAGCTGAAAGAAACCAAAACTGCTGTCGAAGAGATGATGAGTAAAGAAAAGCATATGATTGGTAAAATCCGTACACAAGAAATGGAAAAAATAAATTTAAAAAAAGAAGAAGCAGAACAAGAGTTTGAAAAAAGAAAGCTTGAATATGTTGAAACAATTTCCATTGGAATTGAAAACCTCGTGAAGATGAAACTTAGTGAGAGCGTTAATTCAAAACTAACATCAACTCAAATCAAACTTGAGGCCGAAAAAATTCGCTATCTCGTTAAGGCTTCACTTGTCGATAAGAACCCTGAAAACAACCAAATGCTTAAGAAGTTAAATCCCTACGGAAGTTCAGGGATTGGAAATAGTAACTTATTTATGAAGAAAGTTCTCATCGCGATTTTTACTTGCTTGTTTATTGGGCTAAGCTGGTATTTCTTTTCTGACAATATTAAAAGTGTAGCTAACAAGGCACTTCCGGCAAATAGTGCAAAAGAGTTATACTTAAAGGATCTTAAAGAGAAGGAAAGTAGGAAGCCAAAGTTTTCTCCCCGAAAGTCTGATTCTTTTAAAAAATCAATTACAGAGAATGTTCTTTACACTAAAGGTTTTGATCAGATTTGGTTAAGTGATAAGTTCCAAAAAGAGTGGACTATTAAAGTTGAGGAAATTATTATTTTTAAATTACGAATTAAGGATTACAGTGTTGTTCAGTACGTAACAGAGGAATTAAAACTGACACGCACGCTCTTAGGTATGTCTAAAAAAATCAAATTCAATAAACAAAAAGAACAAATTGCAGAAATGAAGCTATTTGAATCAAACTATGAAAAAAAGCTTATTAAAGTTTTAGGTGGCAAAACAAACTATAATAGAATGTATAGTTTTAAAAAGAAATTCTTTATAAAATTTAAGCAAAAGTTTAAGTAGTCTCCTCTGTTGAAACCATACTTTATTTTAGCAATTAATTTTTGCGTGTAAGTTAAGTGTTTTTGACATGATTTGGCCTGATGCTTTTTTCGATTTTGGTTCAAGATAAATCAACATGTCTTGAAAAGGGGTATTGCATGTGAATACCTTACCGAGTTCATCCTTCTCTATAATGCAGTCTTTGAATGATCTATTTAAGTGGCCTGATTTTAGTTTAATTTGTGCTCGAGTACCTGAATCTTTGTTTATTGTGATAAAAGATTTTTTTTGTTTATATTTAAAATGACACTCCGTTTCCTCAGCTGCTGCTAGGTTGGGGATAATTAAGGTAGTTGCAATGATAAGTTTAAGAATTTTCATAGCTTATATTCTATCTGAATTATTTCTTATCAAAAGAGGATCGTTTTTGCTTGTGCTTGACTGCTCTTCTTGGCGTAAGTTCTCTTTTTTTATTTCTTTTTCCATTTTATAGATATAATAAGTCGTAAAAATTGATTAAATAACAATATTTAGAGGAGAAACTATGAAACTATTAACATTGGCCTTGGTAGGATTAATTTCATTATCATGCTCAAGAACACTTAAGAGAGATTATAAGGTTGTAGATGCCTCAAAAGAGGAGGTGCCTGAGTGGGTTGAAGATCTTGATGAATGGCTTGATGACGAAGAAGATGAAAAGGAATTTAAGTCTCATCGTTACTTTACGTTTTCAACAGAAGCCAAAAATTCTCAAAGTATTTCATGTGAGATTGCAAAAGCTCGTTCTGTTGCAACTGTTGCCTCAGAGATTTCAACGTTTATCAAGGAGAATTTATCCTTATCAACTCATGGTGATCCGACAAAGTCTGATCAAAAACTAAATGAGTATGTGGAAAGTGACCTTAAAAAAGACGTTCAATCATATGTCGTTGGAGCGCAAGTTTACAAGACATACTGGGAAAAAAGACGTTTTTTAAAAGATGAGGGGGCTGCGAAAAACTGGGATGGTTATGTGTGTACAAGTTTAATCAAAGTTCCTAAGAAAAATCTTCAAGCCGCTCTTGATAGAGTAGAGAAAAAACTAAATGCAAAAGCGAGTACATCGACTAAAACTCAAGTCGCAAAAATCATCAAAGATGCTAAAGAAAAGTTTTAAACAAAAAGTGAAGGTGTTTGAATTAGATCATGTTAGCAAGACGAACACCTTCATTTATGGCCCTCTTGGCATCAATCTCACTTGCTAGCTTTGCTCCACCTATTAGGTGACATACCTTTTGGCCATGGGAAGTTAAATCATTAAATAGTTCATTCACAGATTCTTGACCGCTACATAGCACAATTAGGTCAACATTAAGTATCCTAGCTTTGTTGTCACATAGAATATGTAAACCTTGATCATCAATTTTGAGGTATTCAATATTGTTGAGCATTTGAACGCCTTTCTTTTTTAATGTAAAGCGATGAATCCAGCCTGTTGTTTTACCCAGGCCCATGCCCATTTTAGTTTTTTTCCTTTGAAGTAAATAAACTAAATGAGGGCTTTTTTTAAAATGATCTTCTTTAACAGCACCTCTTTGGGTGTAGGAAGTATCAATTCCCCATTGCTGTAAAAAAGCAGAGATCTTGTCATCTTGCTTACGCGTGTGAGTTAAAAGCTCGCATATATCAAAGCCTATTCCACCAGCGCCGATTACAGCAAAGCTTTTGCTTTCAATATTTTTCATCTTAATTAAGTCTGCATAATTAATCACTTTGGGGTGTTTTATACCTTGAATCTTCGGTGTTCTAGGGCGTACACCAGTAGCGATGATAAACTCATCAAAATTTTGAGCCAGTAACTCTTGATAACTTACTTTTGTGTTTAATTTGAGCTTAATATTGAGTAGGTGAATTTGTTTTTGAAAGTATCGTAATGTCTCTTTGAACTCCTCTTTTCCTGGAATCTCTTTCGCTAGGTTAAACTGGCCACCGATTTGTGCTGATGCTTCAAAGAGAGTGACTGAGTGACCTTTTTTAGCTGCTTCTATCGCAAAGGATAGTCCTGCTGGTCCTGCCCCAACAACGGCAAGGTTCTTAGCGGTGGTGCTTACTGTGTTTGTAAATTCTGTTTCATGACAA
>JABJPQ010000090.1 GCA_018663815.1 Halobacteriovoraceae bacterium
CATAATTTTCTAATCTTTGAAGTGCAGATGGTAAACTCTCGTACTGAAATCGTTGAGTCATTAAATTTTGAACAACGTTCTTATCCTTGGAGTATATTTTCATGTATTTAAAATACTCTGCCCCTTTATAAGTTGATTTGTATTTTTGTTCAATATCTAATCTCTGTGTTAGTAATGTAAATAGCTTAACTTGTAAGCTATTAAATTGAGACTCCTTATCTACCTCATATTCTTTAGCCATACTCAGTGAGTCAGCGCTTATAATCAACAACATTTTTTTAGCGTCTTCGGTGCATTTAATGTACTGCTGATAAACAACTGCAGCAGCAGCATAATCAACATTGGCTTTAGCGTACATTGACGTGTACTTTGAATACATAGGCGTGCAGGTCGCAAAATGATCGACTTGGCTGTTAACTAGTTGATCGGTAATAACTTGTTGTTCTTTTTGGATTTTATCTGACTTCTTAAGAAAACTTATAATTTGGTTAAACTCATTTCTTGTGATCTTTGCATCACCACTCAACTTGCTCCATAATTCATTTGGGTCTAGCTCTGTTTTATTAAATAAATCTTTTTTTCCTACCCCAATATCGTTTAAGATTTCTTTTAAGTAGCTGTTTTTTACACCTTCACTCAATAGTATTGGCATTTTAGAATTCAGTGCAGCAGTTTCTCTAAGCTCTCGGTTAATAACGTCTATTTCACGGTCAGTAAGTTCTTTATATTGTATGCCTTTGTTGTACTTCTCCAGGATAACACCTAATCTTTTAGATTTTTTCAATAAATTTATATATTTTTCTGAATCATGATAATAGGTTCCATTTTTTTTCTTCCTGCATAAAATACTTTTCCAACTTTGATCACTTGCCTGGCTCTCCTCATTTACTTTGTTTGCAATATAAGGATTAAACATTAATGAGTTAATTATATAATCCATGACCTGTTGTCCATAGCCAGGGTTCTCAAAGTAATTAACACCAATTCTCCAGGATGGAACTGACTCTGCTCCTCCCATAAGATTTGAATAGCCATTAAAACGCTGGGCTTTCCACTCAGGCCCTGTTTTTTTTCGAAAGTCATTTTTCGTTATTTTGTTTATATATTCGTATGTCAACCCATGAGAGATTTTCTTTGTCGCTTTTTGAGAAGTGTTAAAATTTAATTGCAGGCAACAACTATTACTCTGTGCTTTATCAAATATACTTGGCTTAGACTCTCCAAGAATATCATAACAATAATAACTTTTACCTTTATCTATTTTTGTTGATTCATCTAATTTTAAAAATGCTTCAAGCCTCTTCGATAATTTGAAATTTTTTTTAAGGGATGGGGTGAGTTTATAACTTGTACCATACGAATAAAAAGCATCTTCCTTAGTAACATTACTTAATTGCTTCCCCGAACATCCAACCGCATCCATAACGCCTATTGGGTCAAGATATAAATTTCCAATTGATGTTCCTTCCTCCATTAATGTTAATGCAATGGTAAGATAAGGATCAACGTTCATCGCGATAGACTCTCTAATTACACGATCTACGTTCTCTTTTTCCATTGGTTTGCAGCTTCTTGTATTTACACTTTTACAACCTGTAATATACATATAATTTGTATGATATGGGTATGCTGTCAACAACTTACCATTATATATAAAGTCATCTGGAGTAAGCATACTAGAAGTATTTTGACATGCTTGAAGCTTTGAATAGGAGTCTTTAATTGATGCAATTGACTTAAGAAGACTTATGTTTGAATCGCTTACCTTCGCATCCATAGACTGATTAATCTTTTTTATTTCAGCTAAGAAGAGTTCTTCAGCAATTTTGTATGAAGCATTTGAAAAAGAAATAATTGTTTTCAAGTTTTCAACACATCCCGCAACTCCCTTGCACCAAAACCTTGATAATTCTTTTTGTTCATTACTGTCCATCGCTATAATTTTTTCAAATAAATCTTCTGTATCAATTTTTTCGGAATATTTTAGTTCCTCATTTTGACAAGTATAAAAAAGAGGGTAAGCTACAGCATCATATGACAGGATAGACACAACAAAAAAAAGGAGATATTGACTAAAATAGTTTTTCATTTTAACCACTCAAATCTGTTATTGATATATGAGTACTTATAAGTTGTTATGACCTTATCAGAGCTAATTTTAAAGAATAGACCATGAAAAGAGTTTGGTATGAGAAAACCTCTCTTGTTAAAACTTACCACTTTACAGTCAGGGGTGACTTCTGAAAAAACAAAATACTCACACCCAGAGATCCCACAAGACTCTTGACTAAACACAAGCGTGTGTATGCCTTTCGACACCTTTATAAGATTAATTACTTGTACTTCACTCATATATTCGTTGACTGTACTCTTCAGACAAGCTTGCTGGGTATACCCCAAGTGAGAATAAGTTATTATGACTAAAACGAGTAAGCATTTCATACGTAAATATATCGGACATTCTGGCATAATACTTAATGAGCCAATGTGATTAATCCCCCCCATTAAATAATACTTACATATCAAGTCTGATATTTTTCAATCGCCTCAAGTATCTTATCAAAGCGATAGGGTTTTGGAAGGCACTCATTACATCCTGCCTGTATGATTTTTTCCCGCTCTTCTTTCATCACGCTAGCAGTAACTGCAATAATAGGTATATCACACCCATTTTTGCGGAGTCTTCGAGTCGCCTCAGCCCCATCAAGCTTGGGCATATGTATGTCCATTAGGATTAAACTAAAGTCTCCATTTGTTGCCTTCTCGATCGCTTCTTCACCATCATTAGCATATTCCAATTCTATACCAAACTGTGAGAGCGTATGACTCATAATAAACTTAAGGTCAGGATTATCCTCAGCAACAAGAATACGTACCCCCGAAAATTTCTTCTCAAAGCGGGAAAGATCTTTGCGATTCTTACTCACCTCGCTTTTAGACATCGAACTTTTTTCATAAATAATTTCTGGTGTTATCTTAACAATAAAAGTACTTCCCTTACCGGGAGTACTCTCTAAAAGAGAAACTCTTCCATTCATTGCACTTGCTAACTTTCGGGAGAGAACAAGACCAAGACCCGTACCTCCATATTTTTTAGTTACTCCAGAGTCGGCCTGAACAAAAGGCTTAAATAGTTTTTCTTGTAGATCTAAAGGAATGCCGGGGCCAGTATCTTTGACAATAAATTCAAGAGATGCCTGTTTTATCTCAGCTTGTTTTTGATTACATTTCACAGTGACTTCAACGCTACCCTCTGAAGTAAATTTTATGGCGTTTCCGATGATGTTAATAAGTATTTGATGAACTCGTGTCTCATCAGATTTTATAAAGTCAGGCAGGTCTCCATGTATCTTAAATTTTAATTCAATTCCCTTTTCAGTTGCCTGGCTTTGAAGAAAATTAGAAATACGTGAAAGGCTATCAACAAACGAATAACGAGTACTCTCAATCTCTAGCTTACCGGCTTCAATTTTTGTTAAGTCCAATATATCATCCACGAGTTCTTTGAGATGTCGGCTACTATCACTAACCCGTTTAGCATAATCATTTTTTTCCTTTTCCGAGCAAGGAGTAGTCTGTATTAAATCAGAAAATCCAATAATAGCTGATAGCGGAGTGCGGATCTCATGACTCATATGGGCTAAAAATATTGTTTTTGCTTCATTGGCAGAAACTGCAATTGCCTTCGCCTTTTTTAGATTATTCTCCATTTCCTTTTGCTCACTAATATCTGTCATTGTACCAATCATACGTAAAGGGTTGCCCTGAAGGTCACGCTCAACGACCTTACCTCTGCCAAGAACCCAAACCCAAGTACCGTCGATCCTACGCAATCTATGCTCCTCAGCCCAAGATGAAATCTCCCCGGCTAAATGAGCATGCAGGGAATCCGCTATGTGACTCTTCTCATCCGGATAAATACGACTCTCCCACGCAACAGAGGCATTTTTAATCGTCTCATCCCCAATAATACGTTTCCAGGATGGACTATAGTCGACCTCTCCTGTTGTGATATTCCAATCCCAAATACCATCCTGAGTAGCCTGTACAGCAAGACGATATCGAGTTTCAATCTCTTGCAATGCCTGCTCCGAAAGCTTGCGCTCAGTAATATCAAACGCCACTCCAATACAACCAATAATATTTCCTAAGCTATCTCTTTGTGGGCTGAGGTGAGTTTCATAGTGCATTCCCTCCCATTCAGTTTCAAAATCAACACACTTTCCTGTTAATGCCTCAAGATGCCACTTAATGGACTCAAACTCAGGTGAATCTGTTTGAAAAAACTCATAAAGACTAATGCCAATAACTTCGTTAGGCTTAAGACCCAGCTTTTCTAGTCCACCTCCAATACTTTGAGTGAACTTTAAATTATTATCAACTGACCAAAGCTGAAAATCGACTTGGTCAATAAGTAAGCCTAAACGTTGTTCACTGTCTCTTAGTGCCCATTCTGCATTAAGCACAACTCCTTTTTGAATTTGCAACTTTTCTTTTTCAGCGTTTTTAAGAGCAGTTATATCTACGGACACGACCACAAAATAATCAATAAAACCTTGATCATTATTGACAGGCACAATAGTTGCTTGAAACCACAGTTCATTTCCATCTAAATCGACTAAAAGTACCTCCTGACAAATAACTTCAGATGTTTCTTTTACTTTTTTCAAATTTTCAATCATTGCCTTTTTGCTTGAGTCCGGAAAAAAATTGAATGGATAAGGTTGCCCATAATATTCGAAAATATTTTCAATCTTAAGACTTTTGATTCCGGACGAACTCATATAACGCAAATTAAAATCCAAATCGACTACTTTGGTACACACAGGTGAAAACTCAAGCCAGTCACGACTTTTACCTGGAACGTCCTTTTCAAGCGTCAATTTTTGATCAAGGTAAATATGGGACTTCTTCTGCTCAGATTCCTGCATCAAAGCTTCTTGATTCTTAAGTCGCTCAATGAGTTCGGCTTTTGTCATCGACTCATAATTCATCTTCAATCTCCATGATGTAGCTTATTCAATCGGTACTTGTTGCATCAGCAACATCCTCATTAATTAAAAATATAATTCCCCAAAAAAAACAAGCAAATCGCCCCTCCTATAACCGGAACAACAATATTGACTTGAAAGCTTGCTTTTGGTGATTTTTTATCTAATTTGATTTTAATTAAAGATAAACAGATTATAGAAAAAACACATATTATAATCAAGCTTGTTGCTTTCGCTAAATTTCCAATTGGAAACAAGATAGCTAAGATCCATATTATTAATACTGTAAAGACAGTTGATATTATGGGTGTATTAGTTTTTGAAGAAACTTTGGAGAAAACTTTTGGTGCGACTCCTATCTTTCCCATTCCATAGAACATTCTAGACACCATAATCATTTGAACAAGCGCTCCGTTTACAATGGAAACTAATGCAATAACTCCCATGATTTTTGGAGACATATTCGAGTTCTTAGAAATAACTAAAACCAGAGGAGCACTACTAGACTTAAGCTCCCCAATAGAGAGAGAAAGCGCACATGTAATTGAAGCTAAAAAGTAAATGATTGTTGAAATAAAAATCGCCCACAATATCGCTTTAGGCATCACATTTGGAGCATCAATAACCTCTTCGGCCGTATTAACCATATCTTCAAACCCAACGTAGGAGAAAAATGCAATAAAAGCACCTGTGAAAATTGAACTATTAAAGCCAATGACTTTCCACTCCTGCATCAGCTCTGGAAACTTATCATAGTTGGAAGAGCCGAAGAAAATGACTAAAAATAAACCTAATATTTCAATTAGTGTAATAATTGAAATGAGATACACCGACTCTTTAATTCCTTTTACTGCAATAATCCCAAGAGTAAATGTCATAACACTAGCGCTTAGCCAACCTGGCAAAGAAATAAAGACTTCTAAATAACCATGAAAGCCCTTTAATATTGTTGCCGCTGTTATCATACCTGTGAATGCGACTGCATACCCAACGAAAATATTTAGAGATTTATTATGAAATGCCTGATTAACATAGACTGCCTCTCCTGCAGATTTTGGAAATCGAGACGAAAGCTCTGCGTACGAAAGGCCTGCAAAAATAGCGACACTGGATGCCACTACAAAGGATAAGGGGAACTGACTTCCTGCGGCCATGGCAACTTCAGAAATAATGACATAGATTCCTGCGCCTAAAATTGTTCCAACACCGTAAAGTATTAGTGGGATTAGCTTAATTTGTTTTTTTAGATCTGCATTCATGTGCTACTAATACCATGTTACATATATACACGCTACTTTTTGGCTCCTTACATGCTCAATGTCTTTTTTTATTCTATTTATAACTTCTAAGAGCAGGTTGAATGTATTCAAAAACGAGTGCTTCTTTGTGTAATTTTAAATTTCCGTTATCAAATTCCCAAGCCGAGACAAACGAGAAATCCTTATCAACTCTCACCCCCTCACCTTCTTCAGTTTGGTACTCTTCGCGAAAATGAGCTCCGCAGGATTCCTCTCGAGTTAAAGCGTCAAGACACATCAACTCTGCAAGCTCAATAAAGTCAGCAAGTCGCAAGGCTTTTTCTAATTCTTGATTCAATCCTTTATCATTGCCTGGTACTTTGAGGTTAGTCCAAAATTCTTTTTTGATTCTCTTTAATTCTTCAATAGCTTTTTTTAATCCCTTTTCATTGCGAGACATAGCACATTCTTGCCACATGACTTTTCCCAAAGCAACATGAAAGTCATTCAGAGTCTTTTGACCGTTCATAGACATAATTTTTTGA
>JABJPQ010000401.1 GCA_018663815.1 Halobacteriovoraceae bacterium
AGCTTCTTGAACTTTGATGCCATACATCCCTTTACCGCCGTAATTGGGGAGTAAGGAGGGGTGAGTATTGATTATTTTGTTTTCCCATTTATCACAAAACCAGGTATTTAGAATAGGAAAAAAACCAGCTAAAATAATAAGGTTAGTATCGTGGGGAATGACCTGGTCCATGTTGGTAAAGAGTGTGCTATCTGATTGATTTTTCTTAATTATTTTATATGGAATCTGGTGTTTCGTTGCTCTTTCGATCGCTTTGCATTGGCGATCAGAAATTAAAAGGTTAATTTCATACCCGTTATCTTGTTGGTTATCAATAAGTGCCTGAAAATTACCTCCACCACCGGAGGCACAAACCGTGATTTTGTATGCCATAATAAACTCTCGCCGCTACTTTTGTAAATTTTTCATATACTAGCTATAAGAGATCACTTCGTCTATCTTGCAATTAGAGAACGGAGAAGAGTCACAACGAATTGTAGCGAAGTCTTGTAGGTCTCAATGTTGTGAAAATACAGATAATGGTTCGATTATTTTTAATAGTTTCATCACATGTCTTTGATTCTTTTTTAAAGATCGAGTTCATTTTATAATTGTAAAAGATAAATATTCAATCTAAACTTCAAAGCAAGAACAGTAGGAAAAACGCTAATATTCGAATATTTAAAACTTGTAACTCTACAAAATACATACAAGTTAGGTTAAAGAATATAAAAATAAAATAGGCTTTATGATGGTAGAGCTCTCAAAAATTAGGTGAAAATTGAGAACTAAAGATCGAAATTCTAATTTAGAAATGAAATATGTTGGCGAGCGCAGGCATGTATATATGTTTGGTTTTGATGTTGTGCGACGCTCTCCGGATTTGTGTTCAAGTACATTGCTGATTTCTGACCGAGGTAACAAGAAATGAAGGTTTCAATTGTTATCGCTGTCTATCACAATGAGGGAGCTATCTCCAAAACACACGAAAAAGTTCAGTCGATTTTTTCAAAAGAACTTAAACAACACGATTATGAAATTGTTTTTGTGGATGATGGATCAAAAGATGGTTCTCTTCAAGAAATTCTAAATATTCGCGAGGGAAACCCCAAGGTTAAAGCGATCACATTTACTAGAAACTTTGGCCAGATGGCAGCTATGCTAGCAGGGTTTAAGCAAGCTACTGGCGATGTGGTGATCAATCTTTCAGCAGATTTACAAGACCCTGTTGAATTAATACCAAAAATGGTTGAGAAGTGGGAAGAGGGAGCCGAAACGGTCATCTGTTACCGAATTGATCGAGCCGATTCATTTTCGGCTAAACTTTTTTCCCGGTTAGCGTATGGTGTAATGCGAATTTCTCGCCCTGAAATACCTCCTGGGGGATTTGACTTTGTCTTGATGGATAGAAAAGTCATGGATGAGTTCAACGCTATTGATGTTCGGCATAGGTATTTCCAAGGTGATTTGCTATGGACGGGATATCGAACGAGCTTTATACCTTATTCACGATTAAAAAGAGAGATTGGAAAATCTCAATACAATTTTGGAAAAAAATTGAAAAATTTTTTAGATGCTGTTCTGGATTCTTCCTATCTGCCTATTCGGTTCATTTCTCTATTGGGCTTAATTACATCAGGGCTGGGAGTTCTTTATAGTTTTAGTATTGTCTTTAGTTGGTTCAAAGGTGAGACTCCCTTTGATGGGTGGGCTCCTATTATGATTGCTATTTTGTTGGTTGGCGGTTTAATTATGGTCATGCTGGGGATCATTGGTGAATATGTCTGGCGTATCAATGAAGAGGTTAGAAGAAGACCTAACTATGTTGTTCGGGATAAATTTTTATGACTGTGAATAGATTAGAGATATCTTATGCATAGTTTGAAAATTGAGCTTTCTAAATTTACAGTTATTGGCGCAATAAATTTTATATTTACATTTATTCTTTTTTTCTGGATGGTAAAAATAATTGAAGTAAATTACTTGATTGCTCTTCCTGTTGTCTCGGTTATAGGGATGGTACTGACATATACTCTAAATTATGTTTGGGTATTTAAACCAGAGGGTAAGCTAGTTTTTAGAGGTCGATTGATTAAATATATTCTGGCAGGGTCGGTATCAGTTTCTTTGAACCTTATCGCTTTAAAATTCCTTGTTGATCGTACTGGCTTTGATCCATTTTATACACAGATTTCTCTAATTCCTTTTATTGTTGTATTTAATTTTTTAACGGCAAAGTTTTGGTCGCTGCGGCCTGTCACTTTTTAAGTCATAAAGGAGTTTTTATTACTATTCAATTATTAGCTAATTTAAAACTTGATAAGTTCATTTATGGTTTGATTGTCGTGTGTGCTGTTGCTGCGACAGCGTACTGCACTTGGGCCTTAGATCGTGGTTTTGATATTACCGATGAATCGTATTATTTATTGTTGGCTAAATATGCTGATTCACAAACACTCTATATAAGTGCTCAACATTGGGTTACTAATTGGATCTGGCAAGCTGGTGGTGGAAGCATTGTTATGTTTAGAGCAGCCGGATTGCTAATTCTTACTTTGAGTTCGACGTTGCTAGCATTTGGTACATTGACTGTTTGCACCCCCACTGGAATTTTAGAAGATAATATTCGATCGAAGAGCTTGGTCACTGCCGGCTCAATTATTTGTGCACTCCTCTATGCTTCCACAATTAATTTATCTCCCTGCTATAATCTATTGGCGTCTGCGGGAGCGTACGCAGCAACCGGTCTGGTTTTATATGCTTCTCAACAGTTGAAAAGCATAGCTTCTAATATTTTATACTTTTTAGCAGGCAGTGCTATTGGTGTTGAAGTGCTCTGTAAAGCTTCCTCTGGAATATCCACCTTGATAATTTTGTCCATATTACTCAGTATTTTTGAACGCTCAAATGTCCGAAAAATCTCTGGTTTACTTACTTTATTTTTGGGCGTTATTACTTTCATTATTTTTGCTCTATTAAGTAACACGACAATTAGTGATGCAAAGCACGCAATCATAGAGGGAATGCAACTTTTTAGGATGGTCCAGGTTGAGTCTATTGGTCATCGTCTAGTCCGGTACGTGAGTCAGTTTGGGAGTAACACCATTGCATCAATGTTAGACTTCGCAGCACCTATAATGCTTTTTATCCTGTTTTGGCTAACACGTCGCCCGTTCCTCTTGAAGCTAGGTGGAGCTGCTCTTGTGATTACTCTTTTGTTTGATGATCATTTCTTTGGCGGCTGGGACAACGGCCGAAGCCTAGAGGCTCCTAGTGCAATATTCATTCTGTTGATAATATCAATCATTTTTTCGAGACCATTATGGAATAAAAATCGAAAGTTGATTGTCTTGTTTAGCTACTTACTTGTTCTTCCTTATTCTGTAGCCATGGGGACTGGAAATACAATCTTTACTCAGGCAATTGTTTCGTTGTCATCGTGGGGGACGTTTGTTTCGATATTGATCATAGCACGATATCCAAAACCATATAGCAAGCGACCAATCATGTTAATTGGGTTGTGTTTTATTGTCGTAGTAACATTTCAAGTTGTTACAAGTGGCTATCGGCCATACCATATCTCGATGCCGCTAGTGAAGCAAGACATGAAGTTTTCGATTGGGAGCTTGGGAGGGGTAAAAGTTGATCCTGAGACTTTTAAATTTTTAGCCGATCTTGAAGCGGCGGTGAAGCTCTGTGAGATAGCGCCTGGTTCACCATTCCTTGGTTTGTATAATATCCCTGGTGTAGCACTAGCTCTTCAAGTTGCTCCTGTATTAACCCCATGGTTAAATAATTCGGTACAGGCAGATTTCGTGCTTTCTAGAGTTCATAAAGATGAGTTAAAATCAGTTGTAGTTGCATTAAATATGTCAGGAACAAAGAACTTTCCCCCCTATGTTAGGAAAGTTGGAACCTGAGATTTTAATTTAATATAAACCTTTGAAATCTTGATGAGCGGAGCGAATTAAGATTTCAAAGGGGGCGATTGGAAAAAAAGTGAGAAGTTA
>JABJPQ010000431.1 GCA_018663815.1 Halobacteriovoraceae bacterium
CAGAGAAAAAAGAAGATCTGAAATCAAAAATAGGGATAAGAAGAAAAAAAGTTCTAAAAAACATGATATCTTTAAAAAATATAATCCAAGCGAAGACTACCAAGTTTTGCAGGCCGTAAAATATCTAAAAACCTTTAAAGTTTATCGTGATTTAAACTCTACAAAATAATCTCATTTTGCTAATCTAAGGCTTAAAAATTAATTAAGGCCATATGAATGAAGGGATTAAAAGCATCATCAGTGACAGAGGTCGTATCCTCTATTAAAAATTCACTTGAAAAAGAGTATTTTAATTTAACGATCTTAGGTGAAGTATCAAATTTATCCTTATCTTCCGCAGGACATTATTACTTTAATCTCTCGGATAAAAACTGCTCAATTAGTTGTGCTTTATTTAAGATGGATGCCTTACGAAATCCGGCCATTAGAAAAATTAAAAATGGGGCTAAAGTTCTCTTAAGAGGTCCAATTAGTGTTTATGCAAAGAGAGGAACTTTTCAAGTTATTTGTAAAAGTATCATTCCCTATGGTGAAGGAGACTTAAAAGCGCAATTTGATTTTCTTAAAGAAAAACTAAACTCACAAGGCTACTTTGATCCGCAAAAAAAACAATTAATTCCTACGCTTCCCACGCGTATCGCAATAATCACCGCTCTGCAAGGAGCGGCTCTCTAGGATTTTTTAAATATAATGAAACGACGAAGCTTTCATTATCAAGTAACAATTGTCCCCTCAATTGTTCAGGGGGATGATTGTCCAAGGTCGTTAATTAAAGCCCTGACAAAAGTTGAAAAAGTCGGAGGATTTGATGTGGTTGTTTTAGCCAGAGGGGGAGGTTCGATGGAGGATTTGTGGGGATTTAATGATGAAGAGCTTGTAAAGAAAATATTTTCTATGAGTATACCTACTATAAGTGCTATTGGTCATCAGATTGATTATACCTTGTCTGATTATGTCTGTGATATGAGGTGTGAAACTCCATCGGCCGCTGCAGAAATTTTAAGCCAGGGACAAACTCAAGTGATCCAAAACCTTAAGGTCGCGGGAAAAAGTCTTAAGAATAGTTTTAAAATATTTAAGTCTGACGTTTTGGGAAGGCTTCAGGGTGTTAGTCCTAAGTATCTACGGAACTCCATTCAACTCATAATGAAAAATCATAAACATCAACTGGCAGGCTTAAGGTTTTTTAAGCGAGAAGATCTTTTACGGACGAAAGAAAAGTCTCGCATCATTGATGAGTGTATTGAATCTATAGCAAGAAATATTTCCAATAACTTAAAGGGAAAACAGCAACAAATTTTGTTTTCGGAAAAGCTCTTAAGCTCACTTAATCCTAAACGAGTACTGGGGCGAGGCTATACTTATATTTCATCAAATGATGCTAAAGTACTTACATCTTTAAAAGACTTTGATACCCTTAAAAGGGATGAGAAATTTAATATTCACTTTACAGATGGAAAGGGAATTGCCCGAAAATAGACTAAGGAACGGTTATATGAAAAGATTAATACTGATACTCGTGCTTGTTTCATCGTGTGCCGGAGTAACTCCTCTCAAATCTCAAAAAACTAAAGTGACCTTAGCAGAGAAACAATTTTTTGACGTTTATAATGGAAAGGTTACTTTTATATCACTTTCAACACAACTTAGTGATGGAGTTCATCAGATAACGTGTAAAGAACAAGAAAGTCCAAAACCACTAATTAAATCCTTTAGAGCAAGCGTTACAAACGGGGTACTTGAGTTCTTTTATGCTGAAGGGTACCACTCTCAAGCTAAAAAACATTTTTGCTTTATTGCAGATAAAAAATTATTTGAAGTTAATGTCAGTCAGTTTAAATATGCAAAAGAGCGCTTAAATGTAGATCAACGAAGAGTTGTCTTAAGTAAAAAAGATAAGGCCAGGTCGGCTAGGGAGTGGCATTTAACTCAAAAGCTATACAAACAATCCCCCGGAAAATCCTTTGCCGATGGAGAGTTTTCGGTCCCGTTGGATAGCTTCATTACAAGTCATTATGGGAAAAAAAGAATTTTCAATAATTTGAAAAAAACACAACACTTAGGAAATGATTTTCGAGCAAAAGTAGGAACTCCTATTCCAGCATCAAATAGGGGGAAAATTGTGTTTGCGGGGGATCTTTTTTATACAGGTAATGTTGTAATAATAGATCATGGTCTCGATATTTTTACATTGTATGGGCATTTGTCAAAAATTAATGTTAAAGCAGGAGCGATGGTAAAAAAGGGAGATATTATTGGTCTCTCAGGTAAAACAGGGCGAGTCTCAGGCCCTCACCTTCACTGGGGAGTTAAGATAAACGGTTTTAATATTGATGGTTTCTCCTTAGTTAATGAATCAAAGTTAAGTGTATCTAAGCATGAAATGGTTAACTAGTTATCAAGTATATATTGACCCCAGTATCAAATCTTTTGATAAGGGATTTTATAATCGATGTGAACAAATTGTTACTCACGCAGGCTTAAAATATAAAAGAGAACTTCAAGCCTTAGAAGAGACCCGTTTTCCTATCGTTTATATTTTCTTTGATGAATTACCTGAAAATCATGTTTGTCCTCAAGATATTTATATTTATTTAAAGAAGCCCAATCTCGATTTTTTATCTAAGTCTTATATGGAAGAGGGGCATGCATTTGAGGTTGAAGATATTGTCGATTTTGAACATATTTGGGATGTCATTATTGATTATATGCTTGCTTTTGTTGTTAACCTAGAAAGTGACTTTGTATCAATTCGTAATGATTCTTTTCGAAATATTTTCTCTCAAAAGAAAATAGCACGACTTAAAGATGCTAATCTTTCAGAACTTTTTAGTCAGTTTGAAAACGGACTCTATGAACTTGATCATATAGATGCTGTTAATGAGTATGTTGCTTTATTTTGCCACGAGAATCAAATCAGAGGTGTTCGCCTGCTATCAATCATGGAGCTCATGCAAACGAAAAGTGATAAGTATGTGCCAATAGAGTTTATCTCAGGGCATTACTTATACTTAGTTTGGGATGAAGAGGATCTTTATGTCACTCAGATGTATATTATTTTAAAAAATTATTTTGTGCTCTATGAAAACTTAAATCAATCACAGGCCATTTTAGATAATTGGCGTGAATTTGTTAGCTTAGTACAAATTCCAATTGTCTTTTTAGATGCTTCAGGACATGCACTTATTTATAATAAATTATTCACTTCGATGGGGTTATCGGCAAAAGAATGTCAGCAATTAAATAATAATGATCAACTTACAATTAATAAAAATACTTTTAGAGTGATTCTAAATAAGAACGAACAAGAAGGGATTAGTTACCTGTTTTATCCAGTGAGTGATATTTTAAGCTCAAAGGAGCTTCCTTCGTCAGAAGAATTAGGAATTGTGAGCTCTTCTATTGCACACGAATTAAATAACCCATTAGGGGGGATTTTAGCAGCAATAGACGTACTCGCTCTCGACTCTGTAAGTGATGAGGTTAACGAAAAGCTGCAAGAGATGAAAAATGGCGTTTTACGTTGTAAAAAACTTGTTGAAACATTTGGAGCAGAACTTCAGGTTTTGCACGTTGCTTCCGAACAGGAATATTATGTCAAGAAAGTAAAGGACCAGTTTGTAGGAAGTGAAGAGGAGCCAGGGAAAAGCGTTAACGCTGAAATGAAAACATTCAAGGATGAATATCTTCCCGATGTTTCCGAGTCAAACGTTGAAGTAATTGTTGGTGAAGCTGATGATGAAATATTAAAATATATCGATAACAATGGAATTGATCTTATAGTTATGGCTATCCGTGGCAGAAGC
>JABJPQ010000626.1 GCA_018663815.1 Halobacteriovoraceae bacterium
CACCTGTTTCTCCTTTCAATGCTTCCCCGGTAACTTGCCACTCACCAATATTAATGGGCCGGTAAGGACCTCGGTAAAGATAAGAATTTCCATCAATGCTTAATGAGGATTCAAAAGTTGCAAAAGTATTACTGTAATCATAGAGATAAGATGTTGCATTAAAAATAGGGTTATCGGGTAAACACCTTTGTAGTTTTACGGCATCAGTATCACTATAATAACCTGCCGCTAATGACTGAGTATTCATCTCATCAGGAACTATTGGAACCTCAAGGGATCCCACCTTGATAAGTCCCTTATCAACAACTTTAACATAAGCATACTTACAAGTATCTCCACTTGCATTACAACCATTAGACAAACTTCCCGCAAAAGTCGAATCATCTTCTAAATTCAAGCCTCTACAAAATAGCTTATCATCTCGATTGAAATTAACTGCTTCACCAAGAGCACCAGGGTCATTTCCTGTTCCTGCAAAGTCATAATTATTATAATCGTAAAGGTCATACAATAATTGCACGTCTTCAAAGGGTTTACTTTTTAAATCCAAAATAAGCACTTGGACTTCAGTCTGTGGTGTTAACCCCGGAGCAGTACTTACTGTGGCCGGAATAATTATCGTTGAACGGGTCATCCCAAAACTAAAGCGAACATAAACACTTTCAGGGTTTAACGCTGATATGTTAATACCTGCAAGATAAAGATCTTTATTATAATTTTTAGGAATTGTTAGTTTTCTTTTATAATCACCACCATCACTAGCGTCATCAACCTTTGGTTCAATTAAATGACGTAGCTCTACTTTTGCAATCTTCTCACCATCCTCACCAGTTAATGATCCATTGCCATTGGTAAGCCCATTACCATTACCTTCTCCCCCTGCTGAAATTCCATTATAGCTTTCATCTTTTAACGTGTTTTGAGGAGCCTCAAATATACAAGAAGTAGCAAGTACAAATAGAAATAGGTATTTAATTAGCTTATTCATATCCACCTTTCTTATCGGCGTGTAATTACTGTTATTTAAGTATTATAAGATGAAACAATCAGTGATCGAGCTTAACGGTGTAACATGTTAAAATAACATTATTTTAAGGAGAATTGAGAATAATGATGGGTCCAAAACTAGGCAGTTTTTTCTCTATAATGGACTGGTTAATTGCTCTTAAAAAAGATTCCAAAACTTAAGAATATGAGAAGTAGAACAAATCCCCATATCTTTTTCCCAAAAGCCATCAGTTCCACACTGATCTTTATTACTTGTTGGATTAATTGAAACCTTATGGCGAAGTCCTCTGATCATGATGCTTTCTACTAAAGTCAGTTCATTTTTTTTATACGATATGCGTTCATGTCCAGCAAAGTCTTCTGGAGTTACTGGAAGGTGATCAACTCCATGAATTCCACTCCACTGCTTGATGAGCTCTTTTGCATTGACTTGCTTTACAGTTGCATCATCAGTCCCTTGCCAAATAGACACTCTGGGATAAGCTCCATTATAAAGAGGAAAAGCGTCCTTAATTTTTTGAACCCATTGCTCGGTATCATTGGTGCTAAAACCATACATGCATATTAGAGCAGAGGTCGCGGATTGAGCACATCCATAAGCCACTCCCGCAATGATGGCACCTGCTTCAAAAACATCAGGGTATGCAGCAAGCATGACTGCGGCCATTGCCGCTCCAGCAGAAAATCCACTGACAAATATTTTTTTAGAGTCAACATTATGATTAGCTTGTATTTGTTTAATCATTTGTGAAATTGACTCCGCTTCCCCTTTCCCTCTTTGCTGATCACTCAGCTCAAACCAGTTAAAACAGCGATAAGAATTATTTGCACTTAACTGTTCTGGTATGAGAAGAATGAGCCCCAACTTCTGAGCAAAATCTTTCCAACCTGTATTTATAACAAATTCTTTAGCATCTTGAGAGCATCCATGCAGTAATACAATTAAAGAAGCAGGTTTGGTTAACCCTTTAGGAATAAATTTTAACATCTTTAA
>JABJPQ010000214.1 GCA_018663815.1 Halobacteriovoraceae bacterium
AATATGGCCATGACAGTAAATTATGCTGATGCCAAAGTGATTAATACAAGTGTCTACCAAGATGATTTAAGTTTAGTTGAAGTTTTAGTGGAGATGATTAATGTTAAATTTTAAAATGACAAATTTAAAGAATAAATTGAATACTACGGTTACGTGTCTCTTTATGCTTATTTTAGTGGCAGGTTGTTTACGTGCGCCTGATAAAAGCTCATCCAGCTCATCGCAAACGGGTGTGGATTTTGTTTTGAAATCTATTGTTGGTCCATCTAAAGCAATTGCAACAGTCAAAGATTGGAGTTTACCTACGCAAAAAGTTTACGACTTTAGGGCATGTTTAAAGGCCACTGTTACAAATTCGGACTTAGCACCTGGGCATGAGTTTAATGTCATTCATCCAGATAAAAAAGTTTCGAATACAGTTACAGATAAAAAAGGTTGTATCAACTGGCAAGAAAGTTTTTCTTTTAATATGTCTGCAAACTCAAAGTATATAGAGCTTGTACGAGTTATAACGAGTAAAGGAATTCTAAAAGGAGATTTGAAAATCCGTATTGGAATTAATCCTTGGGCACAGTATCGCGGAGAATCAGATGCTGAGGTTGTTGATTTGGATGAAGTTATATTACCCAAGTCTAGTTTAGTTGAAGGTGAAAATAGTATTTTGGCATTGTCTGGACTCTATGAGAAAAGTTATGGCCAAGATTTACTTATTGATGATGAGCCTAAGACAACTATTAAATTTGTAAGC
Organism: Halobacteriovoraceae bacterium; assembly: GCA_018663815.1. Lineage (GTDB taxonomy): Bacteria > Bdellovibrionota > Bacteriovoracia > Bacteriovoracales > Bacteriovoracaceae. Next base: position 749 of record JABJPQ010000214.1, read on the forward strand.
GATGTTAAAAATGGAAAAAAAGTCCGTGTTACAATAAAGATTAAGCCTTTTATAGAACCACTCAATATGGCCGGAACACCTATACCTCATCATTTTAAAAAGGGTTACTTTAGAGTTTACCCACAACTGGTAGCAAATTACTTAGGCAAAGATAGTGACCAATCATTAAGCCTTATGCCACTTCTTCCAGAAGATTTAAAAATAAAAAGAAATGGAACTCTTGTCTATCAAAAAGTAATTACCTTAAGTCGGAAAGTAACAACTGGGCAAATTCAACTTGCATTAAAAGTTGAAGCACTTAATTCTCCTTTTTCACTTAACGCTTATGAAGGATTACATGAGCTTTCATCTTTTAGAAATATCTACGGCACACATACTCCTGGTCAGATTCAAGGTGTTTATTCAAATAAACTTTTTAATTATGGTGAATATGTAACCAATACAGGTAACTTTGATGAGCTGAAAAAAGCTGGAATCGCAATTAATTTAAACCCTGTTCGTTTTCAAAGACTGGCAATACGTTTTGTAAGAGTTGCTCCAGGTGAAACAGCTACACGAAGAACGATTATTTATCGTACAAAAACTAGAGTTGTTGACACAATTACAGGTTTACCGATGGCATTGAATAAATTTAAAATTGAAAAGAATTTAACTGGAAAAGTTGAAAAACGATCAATTCATAGTGGCAAAGAAACACGTATTGTTCCAACTGACGAAGATGGTATTTTAAAGTGGACCGATGAAATATCACATCTTTTTTATGTCGCCGAGCAGTTCTATTATCCTGAAGTTAGAATTACCCATGAGAAATCAAATTATCAAGAAAAACTAAAACTTGCCCTAAACCCATGGAACTCTGGTTGGACATTTGGAGATGATGTTCGTGGGAGAGAAGATTTTTACGAAAAGATGAATCAACAAGAGAAAAGAGATTCAACCTTTATGGTTGATGCTTTTAGGTATCAAACAATTAGATTTAGATATGAGATTGATGAGTTCATGACGTTAAATGTAAAAAAAGCAGTTGTCATGGCCATGGATCCATTGACTCAACGATATACGATTGAAGAAGGACGTAAGGGTGGAGAACCACTGAGAGATGGTATTTATTTAGTAAAACTTGCTCTTATTAAGTACTTTGTTGATCCTTTTAAGAATGGAACTAAGCTCTATCGAGATAAAGATAATAACCATCAATTAGTTAAGATTTCTGACAACGAAGAAACCAAAAAAGGTAAGTATATTACCGTAATTAAAAAACTTTTAAGGGTTCAAGGTGGTCGAATTACAACTCCTTTGGAGTTTTCCATGCGCGACCTAAGAATGATGAGCATTAGAACAAATATTATGGTTCAAATTGAAACAATAGATGAACAAAGGCTGTTGAGAGATAATCGTGTCGATGGAAAGCTTCGCGCATTAGTTGAAGAGTTTAAACAATACCATAGTGAGGGTATGACTGAGGCTGATAAAGATAAATTTTTAAAACGAAATGACAAACTCTAT
>JABJPQ010000593.1 GCA_018663815.1 Halobacteriovoraceae bacterium
CCTATCTTTTGGAATCAGGTAGGGACTTGCTTTTTATTACAAAGAAAGCGTAGGAAAGCATTGTTATTTTATAATAAAGCCCTTGCTCTTAAACCAAATTATGTACCGGCTCTTAATAACTTGGGGGTGATGTATGTCTTGGAGAAAGATTTCTCCCGTGCTCTAGTTGCATTTAAACGAGCCAGGAAAATAAGTGATTTTAGTCGTACTCCACGTTTTAATCTTGCAAATCTCTATTTAAATTTTGGCCTTTATAATAAATCTATTTATCATGCTAAAACTTTATATAAGAATGGAATGAAAGATGTCGATGTTTTAAATATGCTAGCCACTTCACACCTAATGCGTTCAGAAGCTAAACTCGCAATTAGTTATTTTCAACAAATAGAGAGTGATTTTTTAGAAGAAGCACGTTTTGGTGTCAATTACGCTTTTGCATTATTTAATGTTGGAAATAAAGAAAAAGCGAAAGATGTCTTAGATGATGTTTCAGGTAAAATGAATAAACACTGGAAAGCTTATTATAATGAAGTTGCAAAACTCATTGGGGTTAATAAATGAAGGTATTGTTAGTTAGTTGTTTATTTTTAAGTACACTTACCCATGCGGCCGGTGGAAAAATTACATACAAATATAAAAAATATGAACGCTTTGATTTCGATGCTCTTGATATTGAGGGGGGGAATAGTTCTCCTGGAGACTTATCAATTGGACCAAGGTTTAAGAAGAAATTTAAAAATAAGATACCTGAGCGAAGAAACTTTCATCGTGAAATGAAAAAATCAATTGATTCAATATTGTAAAAGGATTACTTGTGCAAAAAGAAATAACAAGAGACAGAAAATTATTTCAACTAAGACCGAAGAACAACGTTAAGGGTACAAGTAATGCTGTCTTTGGCGTCGGCCGATACCTTGTCGGAAGGGCAGAGAACTGTGATATCGTTATTTCTCAAAGTGGTATCTCTGCGATTCATGCCGTTTTAGAAGTAACTCCCTCGCAAATTAGAATTTTTGATATGAATTCTAGAAATGGAACAAAGGTAAATGGAAGTAAAATTATTACTTCAGATATTAAGGTAGGAGATAGTCTTACCTTTGCTAAGGCTGATTTTTTGCTAGGTCAGTATACTGCGAAGGAAAATTTACCACCTGTGCTTGAGAGTTTAGATCCCCTCAAAGGGAGTGCAAGTGTTCTTAAATCTCCCATGTCCCTTCCTGTTGCTCCTATAAAAGAGATTGAGTTACCAAAACTACGTCCGGAAATACATGAAGATATTCCTTATATTGTTTATCCCTTGGCCGCCGATCCAAGTTCTGACTACTCAGAGTATTTGTTTGAAGATACAACAGAACTTTATCCTATTTTTAAATATGAAATTAACAAACAATCTGTTGAGGTAATCATTCTTTTTGGAGATAAGGTATATTCTGTTGATTACTTACCAGAAAAAGATGGTGTGTATAAGATTGCAGGACTTACTAATCAAAAGAAAGAAATTGAATTTCCTTATCTTGGAAAGCAAGAGAGAGTTTCATTTATTGAAATTCAAAAGGGAAACTGTATTGTACATCAACTGCATAAATATGAAATTTCTCATCTTGTAGGGGACGAAATTCTCACGGGCAACGATGGTATTGTTAATATGCAGGGAAATGATATTGTTAAACTCAAAAGTGGTGAACTGGAGATTTATATTCGAAGGGTCTCATCTCCTCCAAAAGTTAAGCCGGCCCCTTTTTTCAGACGGGATAAAGATCTTAAAAAGTACCTACTACTATTTTTAATTTTAATCATAGTACCTGTTGTTGCTCTTAATATGTACGAAGTTGATGAAAAACTTAAAGATGATAAAGACCCAGAGCGAATTGCAACAATTCTTTATAAGCAAAAATTAAATATAATTAAAAACCGAGCCGTCGAGTCTAGTAAGAAAAAAACTGCCAAGAAACAAAAAGCACCTAAGAAAGCTGTCGTCAAAAAATCAGAACCTAAAAAAGTTCAAGCAACA
>JABJPQ010000088.1 GCA_018663815.1 Halobacteriovoraceae bacterium
AAAAGTTCAATGCAAGGTCTCAAATCGAAAAAGGTTAAGTGATTATGGAGATAAGTCGAAGTTAAGAAAAAGTGCTTAAATCACAATAGGCCACTTTCGCTCCGAAATTAATAGGACACAATCGCTCAGAAACAACAAATAATTACAGACCTGACTAAATTTAAGACACAAGTAAGATCTTGAAATGATCTAATAAAGTCATGTACTTCAAGGTATTTAACTCTCTTGAGGTACACGGCCTAATGGATGAATAATAAAAATTTAATCTAAGAACTAAAGCTCACACTCTTGCCCAATGATTTTGACATTCTTCCATGGTAATTTTGCATCTCATTGCGTTCAGACTCTTCTTTACAGCCAATACACATAGTGCTTGTTGGTCTTGCTTTTAAACGGGTAAATGAAATATTAGATCCACAGTCCTCGCAAATCCCGTACTCTTCGTTATCCATTAACCCTAGGGTTTTGGTTAATTTTTTAAGGTAAAAACCTTCACGAGTTGCAAAACGCATCTCTGACCTTCTTAATATATCATCATTGGCAGAATCAACTTCATCTTTGCCTGAGTCACTATTATTGATTGTATGGTGGGGGTGATCTAAGTTCAGTTTATTGGTAAGTCTTTCTCTTTCAGCTTGAACAGTCTCTTTTAATTCTTTAAGCTGTTTTTTTGTTAACTGAACCTTTTTTTTGGAAGTGCTCATTAATTACTCTCCTTGTAATGCCCTCGTGTGAATTTGTGTACAGAAATTAAACCAGTGAGTTTTTTGATCGGCAATAGGTGTAAGAAAGTATTAGTTATGGCACTTAAGAAAGACTTAAATTGGCTGTGATAGTAACCAATTGTTAGAGAATGTCTGAAAAATGAAGTGTAAGAAAATTCCTTTTGCTCGAAATCCTTTCTAACAAAAGAAAAAGTATGTGTGGTAAATTCAAAGTTTTTCTTAAGTCAATGTTAAGCCCTTTTTAGATAAAAGAGAAATGCAATTTTAATTAATATGTCTTTTTCTTTAATTTCTAGGCAGTTAATAATGATACTTAACTAGTTAACTCAAACCCTTTAGCTAAGAAATAATTTAAGAGAGAAAATGAGTAAAAGTATGGCCAGTATTCTTTCTTTGGTTCGTGGTAGTACACGATTATTATACTTTATTCCTTGAGAGCTGCTGATAAAAGCCGCAAGCGTAATTATGCCCACTAATGCTATGTTTACGCTGCCAATAAATCCGTATTGTAGTAGCCCTTGTGAAAAGTTTTTTGCATTGTTAACTTCTGTCAGGAGCAATGGGGTAAGGCCTACAAAACTTGTAATGGCCATCGCTAGGTTGGAGTAGGGAGCCACAAGCTTTGTGGGTACTTTTAAAATATTGATAAAGATGGGAGTAAATATAATGCCTCCACCGAGTCCTGTTAATGAGGAGATAAAAGCACCTACGAGCCCGGTGAAAGCATAGATAAGGTGGGGGGTATTTTTGGGTGATAATTTTTTTGGTTTGTTTTTAAAAAAGAGAAGCTTCCCACACATGAGGAGCAAGATAATGGCCATGGAAAATTTGGCCATTTGAGTGTTAACTTGTTGTAGCAGTAATGAGCCTGTAAATGCACCTACAGTGCATGTAACAATTAAGTTTAGGGCTATTTCTTTAGGAGGAAGCTGTCTTAATTTTGCGTACTTAATTGAGTTAATAAAGGTAACACAAAAAATACTACCCAGACTTGTGGAGATCACAACAGAAGCAGGAAGTTTAGGATACAGGCCATATAAAATGGGAACGATAAGGCTTCCACCCCCAATACCAAAAAAAGAGCTTAAAAAACCAACGATTAAACCAAGTGTAATTAATTGAGTAATTTCCATGGTTATGATTCTAGCGATAATCAACAAATTTAGCGACTTAAAATTATTATAGAATATTTTACTATATGCATTATTAATATTTTTAAGTTATAATATTGTGGGAATTCAAAATATATAAAAAGGAGTTTATATGAAGCTAAAAGTTTTATTCACGGTTGTTGTTTTATCTTTAACATCTAATTCTTTTGCAGGTTTATTGGTTGATCCTTATATTGGGATTGGGCAGACAAAGGATACTCTTGATCTTGCAGGTGCAAGCGAGGAAAGTGGTAGTTCTACTGTTATTGGTTCAAGACTTGGTTATTCATTTATTTTATTGTCAGCAGGGATAGATTATTCGATGGTTAAAAGTTCCTCTGATGGAGATGATATTGACTCTACCAATATGAGTGTTTTTGTTGGCGTTGACATGCCAATTTTAGTTCGAGCTTGGGCTGAGTACTTTGTTAGTTCAGACTTTGATGTTGATAATGCTAATGTTAATGGTGTCAGTTTTAAAGATGGTTATGGTGTTGGGCTTGGTTTTACAGGGCTTCCTTTTGTAAGTATTAATCTAGAGTTAGACCTATTAAACTACGAGGTAGATTTAGTTGGTGCTTCTAAAGACTATGACTATGCTGTAGCTTCAACTCTTTTATCAGTCTCGCTACCACTAGATTTATAGAAAAAATCATTTGAATTTGACCAGGAGGGTCTTATGAAAAAAAGTTTTCTACTTTTATTAGCAATGATTTCCTTATCCTATTATGCAGGAAATGCACATGCTGGCTTTTTATTGGAGCCCTATGCAGGAATGCAATTCAACTCAACTTATGATGTTGATGGTGGAGGGGATGGAAATATTACTGGAACTGCAGTTGGTGCAAGGGTTGGCTTTCAAAACTTAGGTCTCATGTTGGGGATTGACGGGCGACGGAGTTCTTGGACATTAGAGCCTAAAAC
>JABJPQ010000273.1 GCA_018663815.1 Halobacteriovoraceae bacterium
AAAGATACCCTCGCAAACTTTTTTGGTTCCATTATGCTAGTCCTTGATCGTCCCTTTGATATTGGTGATGTTATTACTTCTGGTGATATTGAAGGAGTCGTTGTTGAAGTTGGTTTTCGTTCAACAAGAATTAGAACATTTAATGATTCACTTATAACTATTTCAAATGGCGAATTAATGAATCGTCCAATTGATAATAAAGGTAAAAGACGCTTTAGAAGACTTGTGACCACACTAGGTGTTGAATATGATACAACTCCCGCTCAAATAGAAGCTTTCTGTGAAGGAATTAGGCAACTTATTATTAATTATAAGTGGACGAGAAAAGACAATTTTCATGTTTACTTTAATAACTATGGAGCTTCCTCATTAGATATAAAACTGGTCGTATATTGGAAAACAGAAGACTATAGCCGCGAACTAGCTGAAAAACACCGATTACTGATTGATATATTAAGACTCTCAAAAGAGCTTGATGTGGGCTTTGCCTTTCCAACTCAAACAGTTCATTTATTTAATGAGGAAAAAAATATTCAAACCACTGATGTTGATAAGTACCTGCAAGACGGTAGAGAAAAAGCAACGACTGTTTTAAACAAACCTCTTTCTCTTAAAAATCCAAGAAGTAACTCTGAGGATAAAGAACAATTTGGCGATAACGAAATTGGTATTAAGTAGTAAGATTAAAAATCGTCAAGGGACTCAACGAGAAGCTCAGTAAGTTTTTTAAGGTCGTTGGGCTTTAAAAAAAGACCTCTGGCCCCTAATGACTTTGCTTTATCACTGGTAATATCTGTAAAAGCGCTCATTAAAACAAAGGGTGGCATTTTAAGGCTGGAAGTTCTAAGCATGGCCAAAAGCTTAATGCCACTACACCCTGGCATTCTAATATCACTCAGTACGATATCATACTTATTTTTGACAAGTAATTCATAGGCTTTATTACCATTTTCTGCCTGAGTTATTTTTGCTCCTTCTAAAAGTAAGTATGACTCAAGAGTTTCCCTAAGGATCTTCTCATCATCAACAATCAAAATTTTAATATCTTTTAGTTGTTCTTCACTCATAAAAGCTTACCTCTGATCTTATTATCACCCAATTTCTTAAGTAGAGTAAACCTAATTTTAGCTCCGGAGTTATATTTAAGAATTTCTTTTTTTTCTTGCTTAGAAAAACCTCGGATGGGAACCTCTAAGTCACACAGAATATTGTCCCGCATACAAATCTGCCATTCAACAGAGTACTTGGTAGGCTTATATACTCGTATAATGATGGCCTCATCTTCTTGGACACTTGTAGGCAACCTCGTATAGTAATTTAGAATGACAGGCATTCTTCTTCTATCTTTATTAACAAGCTGACTTAATCTTTCTAAAGATTTTTCATGAGTGACTTCAATATACTGGTGACACCAATCATCAATTCCTGTTAATGGACAAGGTTTTTGGCTAAGACAAGGGTAATTCAAGGTGAATTTTTTGGTCAATTGTTCCCGTAAAGTAAGAGACTTGTGAAAAAAATCTTTTGTTCCTGGCTCTATAAAAAGAATATTATCCAGTTGTAAGTCATCTATTAATTGTAAAACATACGATTCATCCATTTCATTTGCTGAATGGCCAAATACTCCAAATCTTGTTTTTTGTTTTAAAGGTATCTTTGAAATCTTGGAAAACATTTTCACATTTGCTACTGGATAAAATCGACTTAACAATAAATGAGCCTGCTTAATCATTTTTTCTGATTTTTCAAAACCATATATTGTTAATTTTGGATCTTGCTCTAATAGCGCAAAACTAAAAGTCCCAGGTCCACACCCAATATCAATAAACTCAAATTCATTTAATTGTGATAAATCGAAATTCATCTTCTCAAAGCTTTTTTTTAATTTAGGAATATTTGTTAACAGGTAAAAACAGACATAAGCTGAAATGAATTTTTCATCTGAGATGTATTTCGTTATCTGATCACGTCTCGACGTAAAATTAAGGCTCATCTCATTAATTGTTTTAGTAAGTTCTGCTTCTGAGCGAAACTTATATAATAATTCATTTTGAACAG
>JABJPQ010000078.1 GCA_018663815.1 Halobacteriovoraceae bacterium
CCAAAAAATAAAACGAGATCAGTATTATTCATCTTTTTCTCCTTCATTTGCCTTTGGCTTAGGTGAAAGGAGAAAAAGATGAATAATCAAAATGATCAAAACAAATTTATTTTTGAATGTAACGTAAAATTCCAATTGCTCCTTTAAGCAAACACAAGGAATAGATCCTCACTCTGGACAGACAATTGGAACGGATCCCTTGACAGGCTTAAAGACGGCAAGAAAATTAGATGATCGCTCAAGGCAAAACTACCCAATTACAACTGAAGAAGGACGATACCTTATTCGGGATGTTCAAAGCGGAACAGCTAAGTGGACAAAGCAGGGAGAGAAAAAAAGAAAAAAATTATTAAATTTCTTAGCAGATAAATGTGAATCTAATTTAGATGAGAAATGCGTTTCCATATATGGCCAAAAGTGCTCACAAAAAGAATCTGAAAATAAATTGATTTCTAATATTTGCCATCCTTCACCTCCTCAAGAAAGCTTTGGAGGTGCTTGTTTAAATAAATTGTCCGATATAGAAAAAAGTGAACTTAAGAATAAGTGTTTTACTAGAGCAGCGCTGGAGCCTATTGCTATATTATATCAAGAGTTGCTAAAAGTGACTAAGCTTCCTTCTAATCAAACATATGAAGATATTTTTCAATTAGAACCTAAGTCCTTTGTTAGGTCTTTAAGGGGAAGGTATCATTTTGTTGAGCTTAGTTTAGAAGAGCAAGTTAATTTTTTTGAACATGGTTTAAATCAACTTGAGCTTTTAAGAAAAACATTGGACAAAGTAAAAAACAGACAGGTTTTTACTAAAGAAAAAAATAATGAAATAAAGGAACTCATAACTCTGATCAAAAACATTCTAAATAACAAAGAGATTTTTAAACGGGTTTCACCAAAATTGGCTAAAATATTTCCTAATGAAGAGATTACTCCATATATAGTAAATACATTAGCACCTTTAACTTTTGTGTATTCAAAAAAAACAAGTGATAACCCAGATATTATTTTGCAGCAAAGCGAGTTAAAACAAATAGAAGTTAATCTGAAAATGGCTAAAGTTGTTGCTAACACGGTCTCAGATCTATTTCACGAAGTATCTAAGTTAGCAAAACCATTTTTAATAGATTCACTTAATAAAAGTGAACATCATCTTAAAGATTTGAGATATGTAGATAATTTCAAAAATTGGCAAGGGTACTCAAAATTCTTTAAGCAAGAGGATTCATTAAACTTAGTACGCAAGACTGACTTTGTTGCATTAGAACAGCAATATAAAAGGCTAAAAGACTCATATGGAATAGATGAATTAAAATCTCAATACAAATCATTTTGGAAGATCCAAGATGAAAATGCGAGATTAACTGAAACAAAAAATAGATTTGTGAAAATGGGTAAAGCGGATCTTAAAAGATTACGAGATCAGCTTAAATATCAAAAGTACATTGTACAGCTTAGAAAAATTGAAGCTGCAGGGACAATGGCAAAGGGATTATGGTTTGATGCCTATAGAAGCTATGTAATTCCTGGATACGAAAGGGTTACAGAAAGAAGTGATTCAGACCACTTGTTAATCGATACTCTTGACTTTGCTTCTATTTTTGATCAATTCGCATGGCATAATTTAGCCCCTGGGGAATATGAAGATAATCAACATGAACCAGACATTCAGCACTTACTTTCTGTAGAGTTTGTAAATGAGGTACAAATTGAATTAGGTAAAGAACAACCTTTTTTAAAACGTATAAAACAAGCAAAGCAAAATGGTAATAAACAAAAATTTGCTCAAGCCAAAGAGGTTTTTCAAGTATATTTAGATTCAATTAGTTATATATCAAAAATTAAAGGCACAAATTTAATAAGTAAATTGCAAGAGATCGATCAGCAATTATGTCCAAAGTGGGTGTGGGAGAATGCTTTGAGTTCAAAAGGTGAGATTGCTATTGATCTTGTTAAGGAAAAAGTCCATGAGTAGATATCCTGCAACACTAGTTTTATCATTGATAATAGTCATTATTTCTACTAATTCTGCTCACGCATGCTTGGAATGGGGCGTACCTACAATTAGAGGTCACCTACCTCTCGATGATCACTTTGAAGAGGTTAGTGGCGCAGACACTTCTCAATTCGGAAAAGTATTCCATATTAGTGAGGCAAAAAAGAAGCTTCGTTTATATATAACTGATAAAAATGGCAAAGATGCTCAAAAGGTTCTCATTTATAAACCAGGTAAAAACAAGGTTATGCTAACAGAGGATATCGAGGATATTTCAGTGGGATCTTGTTTTGAACTTAAACATGAGAAGTTAAAACAGGGAAATAATTCCTGTATATTTATGGCCGACATTGGTGGTGGAAAAAGAAAAGCTAGAAATCAGATTGTGATTACAATCGTTAAAGATAAAATGAAGTATTTATCAACTGAAGAAGCATTAAAAGTACTTACGGTAAGATATCCAAATGGTGAGTCCTATGATGCTGAAGCCATGGCCATACATCCTGTTACAGGTGATATCTACATCTTAACCAAAGAGCTTTATTTAGATAGAGATGAAAATCATGATGATAGCTTTGCTAAACCTGCAAAGTTGTTTAAATTAAATAAACATGATTGGACAAATTATTCAAATGGGGGAGATTCAACTCTTAACTTTATAGGATTAATCGATTTTTCGACTATTAGCCGGAAAATGAAAAAGGATTATCTCTCTCAAGCTGTGACAGCTATGGATATTTCATCTGATGGCAAAAAGCTTGTGGTTTCTACTTATCGTGATTTATTCGAGCTTCATGTCGACTTAGCAAAGGTGATTGGCCAAGAAGATTTGAACCAAGTACTACTAAATGAAAAATACACAAGGATTGAATTGTCTCGGTCTGAAGAAAATCTTTCTAAATCAACTCGTCTTTTACAACAAGAATCAATCTTTTATGAACAAAGCTTAAACAAAACTAATATTTATTATTCTTCCGAATTTAAAAAAACTGATTTTGATTATAATATATCACCACTTATGGCCGTAGAGTGCTTAAGTGAATTATATTAAACTTTATGAGTCAAAAGTTCATAAAGTAGTTAGTTCGGTAACGTTTTTAATGAGTCATGTCGGCGTAATTGCTGCATCGCACGATAATGTTTCTTATCGTGCATAGAATATAGATCATACGAGCGTGATCGATATTCTAAAACATTGATTACAGTATGTCAAAATTGACTGAAATGATATTTTTGTGCAAATAATGCCAATTACGAAACAGAGATGTCGTAGTCAAGGTTGAATGTTAAACCAGTTGAGAAAAAGTCTTCTCGTTTTGTTTTAATGTTGCTTAAAAAATAAAAGGCTAACTTTTTAGTCGCTAGCCTTTGCGAGTATTAGCTAAAAATTATTCTAACTTAATTTCGTAAATAAACTAACTCTTTAAGTTCACAAGTAAAATTGTTAAGAGTTAAACCTTTCATTATTTTCACTTTTGATTTACTAAAACTAATACTACCTCTTGGGCTGTCTAATCTTGAGATAAATAAATTGCCATCCATATATGCTAATTGGTCCATATCGTTTAGTAAAACTTCCACAGAAGTATCGACCTTATATTTTTCGATATCGTCACGAGCAAACTGAACTGCGAATGTAAGGTGTACCTCGATACTTTTTGTTATTTCTACTGTTAGCCCTCCCCATTCATAAATAGGAAAACGACTGCTAATGCCAGTCAATTCGACAAGCTCACTTCCTTCGAATTTGATATCATTATAATCAAGCTCATAATGACAAAGATAGTCTATATTCTCTATTGAGTTTTCACCAAGCCGATTAGCTTTGGATGAAATCGATGTGAATACAGTAATTATTAATAGTATTTCTTTCATAATCAACTTCCCCCTTAAGCATTTCAAAAATCAATGTTTTTAATCTTTTAACAAGTTAAAGCAGGAATGAAAACCAAGGTCGACCTAGAGTGAAAAAAGGTAATGGTTTTAATACAACCGTTGTTCATAAATTTGTGAGTATTGGTTAGAATTTATTCTAGTAGTTTTAGAATTTTGCACATTCCATATCTAGATCATAGTCTTTTCCAGCAGAGCTTTTTGTCTCAATATTTATCCCCAGTGTTCCGTGGTAACCAATTGGATAACGAGAATATTTTTTCCCAATATTTGTTCCTGTTACTTTAAATTCAGACTCATGTAAATCAACGTCTTGTTTTGCACACTGACCCACAATATAATCTTTACTAGAACAGGAGTCTTTCATGTTCTTATTTTGATCCCAAAACATGAATTCATTTAGTGCTGATGTGAAGTTCGTTGTCCCAAACTTAAAACTACTATATGTATTGAATCCAACAAATACACCTTCCCTAAGCCTTCCAAAAACCACAGCATTTTCAAACTTTGCATTGTAAGCTGAGCTATCATATTTTATACCGATACAAGCATAACCATTTACTCTGAGCCTATGAGGAATTGACAGTGCATTTTTGCCATAACAAGCATATCTTCTAGTAAAATTATTGACGTCTAGGTCTCTATTGCAAATTTCTCTAGACTCTTCCTTTCCCTTCACTTTATCATGGGAATGAACTGTATCAACCTTTTCTGGTATCAAGTCATTATTAGCCAGCACATTTACTGAAAAACTAATAAATAGAGCTGCAATTAACAAACTCTTTGAAAAATTCATAATATTCCTTTTTTAACTAATGGTTTTTACAAACCGTTTATTTAAATTTCTTTGTCTTTGTTTTTGTCTTTTTTGCTCAAAAAACTAGATTTGATGAGAAATGTTAATTTTTATTTTTTGAGTCTGAGTTTTATTATTCAGACTATTTATCGAAAGCTAGTGACATACACCTGCTATTCTCAAGGAACGCAATTCAAGCAACACTTTGTCTGTAATACTATTACCACCTGTGAGTTGCTCTCCATCTTCTGTAAATATAGCCTGGTAGTTTTTGTCATCACTAAGGGAGCCTATTCTACAATTTTTTATAGAAACAGACTTACATACACCTGCTATTCTCAAGGAACGCAATTCAAGCAACACTTTGTCTGTAATACTATTACCACCTGTGAGTTGCTCTCCATCTTCTGTAAATATAGC
>JABJPQ010000161.1 GCA_018663815.1 Halobacteriovoraceae bacterium
CTCATGAAATTCCCATGCAGGTGATTACAAAAGCCACTGATTTCATTAATAAACTTAAGCGGCGTTAACATGTGATTTTTCAAGCTGCTCTGCTTTAAGTTCACTTATAAACCGTTTTACCTCGAGGGGAAAGTCAACAAAATGAATGGTTATGTTTTCTTCTGATTTTAACTTGAATATAATTGATGAAAACGCACACTCTTGTTTTGGTGTTAAAATATCATCAATGTCCTCGTACTTAATGGTGTGATATATATTTAATGGTTCAAAATAGATCATAATATGATCTTTATAAAGCAGTACATGGTGGTATTTATCGTGGACATAAAGGCTTCCAATCAACATGATAAGAATGATCCCCATATACGTAGCAAATGTTCCAATATCAATATTGGGGGCCATATTCATGACCATAAAGCACTGAAGACCATAAAGTGCGGTTAATAAGGGTAACTTAGAGGTTAAGTTATTTAAATGATTTTCTCGACCAAGTCGTGCAACTACATTATCCATGCAAAACTATCGGACACTTTGCAAATATACTTTAGTAAAAAACCACAGTAATCCCATCACAGACTCAATTTTTTCTGTGATGAGATGGTGTTTTTAATTACTTAATCGATAGAAAAGCCTTCCATCAGGTTAAAATTAAGGTATTTATAAATATTTTTCTCTTTACCTGTTATGGCCGGAGTTACCATTTCTAAATATTCATTCTTAGTAGGGATTTTACCCATGGTAGCACAGACAGCTGCTAATTCAGCAGAGCCTAAATAAACTCTAGCATCCTTTCCAAGTCGATTATTAAAGTTACGGGTAGAGGTTGAAAAAACTGTTACACCATCTTTTACACGGGCTTGATTTCCCATACATAATGAGCAACCAGGAATCTCTAATCTTGCACCAGCGGCCGCAAATTTTGAATAATATCCCTCTTTAGTCAGCTGATCTGCGTCCATTTTTGTCGGAGGACAGATCCATAATCTTGCATCAGTTTGACCCTTATTTTCTAATACTTCAGCGGCAGCTCTAAAGTGCCCAATATTAGTCATACAAGAACCAATAAAAACTTCATCAATTTTATCACCTGCAACTTTTGAAAGTATTTTTACATCATCTGGATCATTGGGACATGCTAGAATTGGTTCAGTCATTTCGTTGAGATTAATCTCAATAATAGAGGCATACTGTGCATCTTTATCTGCTCGAAGTAATTCTCCGCTTTTTATCCACTCTTTAACAGCTGCAATACGTGTTTGAAGGGTTTCACAATCGTTAAAGCCATTTTCAATCATTGATTCCATTAATTTTATATTGGATAAAAGGTATTCCTCAATCGTCTCGCGGCTAAGATCAATACAAGCAGCGGCCGCACTTCTTTCTGCTGCTGCATCAGTCAGCTCAAAAGCTTGCTCGAGTTTTAAATTTGGAAGCCCTTCCATTTCTAAAATTTTTCCTGCAAAAATATTTTTTTTATTTTTTTTCTCAACAGTCATAAGACCACTCTCAATTGCTTTGAGAGGGATCATATTAACTAAATCTCTTAGAGTTACACCTGGTTGTAATTCACCTTTAAAGCGAACTAAAACTGACTCAGGCATATCAAGTGGCATAACACCTAGAGCTGCTGCAAAAGCCACCAGACCCGAACCGGCCGGAAAAGAAATACCCATGGGAAAACGAGTGTGAGAGTCTCCACCTGTTCCAACAGTATCAGGAATTAATAGACGATTAAGCCAAGTATGGATAACACCATCTCCTGGTCTTAAAGAGACACCACCACGTTGAGTAATATAATCTGGAAGAGTAGCATGTGTTTTGATATCAGATGGTTTAGGATAAGCGGCAGTATGACAAAAAGACTGCATGACTAAGCCAGCGTTAAATTTAAGACAAGCTAGCTCTGTCATTTCATCAGCCGTCATGGGACCTGTTGTATCTTGTGAGCCAACAGTTGTCATTTTAGGTAGACATGCAGTTCCTGGTAAAATACCTGTCGTGTTGCAGGCCCTACCAACCATCTTTTGGGCCAAAGTGTAACCTTGTCCCTCTTTAGGTTCAGTAATATGTGGGTTTGCAAACACATCAAATTCTTCGATGCTTGACTTTCCAAGTTCAGCACGTGCTTTTTCAGTGAGCATTTTTCCTATAATAAGTGGAACTCTTCCACCGGCCCGGTATTCATCTAAAATTGTTGACGGCTGAATATCGTATTCAGTAATTGTATTGCCTTTATCATCTAAGATTTTTCCTTCTAGAGGTTTTACTTCAATGACAGTTCCTGTTTTCAAAGCAGAGACATCACATTGAATAGGTAGGGCTCCAGAATCTTCAGCAGTGTTAAAGAAAATAGGTGCGATAGTCTGACCTAAGATGACACCACCTCTTCTTTTATTGGGAACAAAGGGAATATCTTCTCCGATATGCCATAAAAGAGAATTACAAGCTGATTTACGAGAAGACCCAGTACCAACTACGTCTCCTACAAAAGTAATGGGAAGTTTAAATTTATCCTCGAGATCATTTATTTCCTTAGGGCCACTTGGAAAAAGAACTCCACCCATAATAGTTGCGTGCAGGGGAATATCTGCTCTCGTAAAAGCGTATTGAGCAGGGGAGAAGTCATCAGTGTTACTCTCTCCACTAACTTTATACACAACACTTTTGATACTACTTGGAACTGCTTGTTTGTTGGTAAACCATTCACCTTCCGACCAAGATTCAATAACGTCCTTAGCAAATGTATTTCCTTTGTCAGCTAGTGCTTTTATATCTGGAAAAATATTAGCCGCTAAAACGAGGTTTTTAAGTTCTTTCGCAGCTAATGGGGCAAGTTCTTTACCTTCGGCCACAGCATCAATTAATCCTTGTAAGTTATAACCACCAACCATTGTTCCTAGCAGCTCAATTGCATACTGTTTAGAGATAAGTTCACATTGAATAGCTCCCTTAGTGATTCCAATTAAAAAATTAGCTTTTACATAAGCTGCAGGATCAACTCCAGGGTTAATTCTATCACGTAGAAGTGCAAGGAGATCTTCTCCTTTTCCGGTAGGAATATCTTGTAGGAGGCTCACGACTTCAGTGGCTTGATCTTTAGTTAATGCTAGCGGTGGAATCCCTTGTGATTTACGTTCTTCAACATGCTTTGAATAGTCTTCAAAAAAATTGGCCATCTGACTTCCCTTTATTAAATTTTTTATCATTAAGTTTTGCAAATTATATTACCAATGATCTGAAATTTAAAGAGATTTAGTCGCAAGCTAACAACTTGATTGCTCAGGTATGAAAAATAACTTTTAGTTTTACTGCTAATGCGACGAATAACTAAGTATGAAGTTAGTGAAGATAACATTTTTGGTCTCTTTTAGTGTGGTTTTACTAGCATCAGGCCTCTTTTTTTATTTTCAACCAACACCCAATCATGATTTTAGAAAATACATCTCTCAGTCTAATTATCATGAGAGTAAAAACTCAGATATGAAAGGGCATAAGGATACTAAGGTCAGGGATAAGATTGTAAGATCACCTAGTGCTACAGTAAGAACGGCAGACAGGGTTGTTGCGCCACTAAGAAAAAAATTAACCCCAACACCGTCTAGGCTAAACATTCAGCAAATGCCAATGAAAATAGATCAGCATGAAGTGGTTGCGGGGTCAAAATTTAGCGTGAGAGGAAAGAGGTTCAGTTTATTAAAAAATTATTTTGCTGTAAAAGATAATTTTGATAACTTACCAGTTCATAGCTCTATTGGTGGTTTGTCCATCATAAAGTATGAGGAAGTTGACCCACCTGAAGATGCCTATCAAGTCGTCATAAACTTTAAAAATAATAGAACGTATATTTTTCGAGGTATAATTCACATGACTTTTTATGAGGATGAAAGCTCTAAGGCAATAATTGAAAAAATTAATACCAAGATATTAGATGTAGCAGAAAAAGTTTCAGCAAATTTAGTCGAGTCTTATCCCCATTTAAATATTGTTGCTTATCAGTTTGAGGATTATGCACAAACTATTCGCGCGTTTAAAATACTAAATCAAAATGGAATGGTTAAAACTGCTAGATTGGAACTGATTGATGCTTCAAGAACGGATAATTAATCTCCGAAAGATCGGGTTCTTTAACAGATAAGTTGCTATTTTCTTAAACGAATATCGTTTAATGGGTCTTCATCATACAAAAATTGGTCGATATTTTCAGGTAATAACTTTATTTTATCCATCTCTGGATATGCTCTTAACGGTAGAAATATC
>JABJPQ010000516.1 GCA_018663815.1 Halobacteriovoraceae bacterium
CCAATTCTCCATTTCATAGATGATCTAAAAAACAACCTGTATTGCGATGATAAATTAATTTGTGATGTTTTAAAACTAACATCAACTGAGTTAGAAAGAGTAAAACTAACAAAAGACATGAAGTTTGATTCAATTATCAATCTTTGTAATTTTTATGAACTTAGTCTTGAGCAAATTTTAAAAAAAGAAGTTGATTTTAATTTGCTTAGAAAAAAAATCATCACACCGTCAACGGCTATTCCATCAAAGTACCTCAATCATCCAGGTACATACATGGAAAATATTCGCTCAATAATTAATTACGTTAAAAACTCAATGAGTGAAAACACTGCAAACAACTTAATGGATAGGTTTCAAATATCAAAGCAAGCAATCTTGAATGACAAGTTAAATGTGAATGTCTCCATGGCAGAAGATGTTGTAAAATTCGTAATGGAAGAATTAAATTTTAACTCTCATGATATTTTTAATATGGCCATAAGTTCATACTCATCAGATAAAAGAAAAGCAATAATGAAGTTTGGTGAGATTGCAAAAACGGATAAAGAAGTTGTTGAAATTATCGCAAAAAACTCTACTCAATATGAAAAAAACTTTGATTATCATGTTGAGACAATTGATGACACAAGATTTATTTTAAAAAGTGTGAGCAGAGAAGAAGCTCATGATCTTACAAGTCAAAAAGAACTGACATCTCAATACTTAATTTATTATAAGAAAGCAGCGATTGAAGTCATCACCGCATTGATGGGCCGTCCACCATTAAAAATCATTGATTCAGTCAGTGAGTTAAAAAATGGAAGACAACATATTAATTATTATTTTAAAGATACTAATTAAGCTGACTTCTTTATTAACTTAGCCTCCATTTCTTCTTTGACTGAGTACTCTTCTCTTTCATCCCAAAGCTGTCTATATCTCATCCCATGCATTCTTTTATTATCTGAGAAGTGCTCAAAACTTTGTCCAATGAAGTGACAATTTATACTTGGAGCATTCGGCATCACAACACTTTCTCCATTTAAGAGACATTCAAAACCCCAATGTTTATTAAAGAAATCATATGTTCCTTTTTCAATAATTCCAACACCCATACACGCAGAGATATTTAAATCTTTATGAATATTATAATGAATTCCTGAATAAATATTTCTTAGTTCTCTAGAGAGTCCCATCCCGCGATAATCATTATTCATGGCCCATCCACCCGAATACGAAAAATCTAATCCTCGCTTTTTAAAATTATTCATATATTTTTGTATTTCACTGTATTGTGTATCACTACAAGTAGGCCGTATATAATGTTCAAATGGAAAAATTGTATTGACGAATTGTTGTGATGAACTAAATGGCACGACTTTAAATGTGACAATAACCCTGTCATTTGAGGCGTCACATATGAAGTAATGATTACCATAAAGATCGTCATCGGTTAATGGAAAATATCGATCTTCATGGCCTTCCTTATACGCTTTTCTTTTTACTCTCATTCCTTCACCAAATTTCTCCGATATTCCAAGAACTTCTAAACAAGAAAAATAGTCAACAATGGAAATGATCTTGTACTTCATACTCATCCTCCCCCTCACTTAGCTCAAAAAACGTCCTGCACGATATTCCTTATGACATAATTCACTTAATATTAATGAAGCCATTCTAACATGCTGAACAGAATATCTCTGGTAATTTGTTTCAATACCTAATTAGTTACAGTGAAATTCACATTTTTTTGTTTTATTACAAATACTTGAACGAAGAGAACTGATCAGGTACAGGTTCTATAGCCTAGTTTTTAAGGTTACGTCTTTATAGTAACTTAGCTCATGAGAATATTTTTAAAAGCATAAACCTTAAATTTTTTGATCTCTTTATATAATCAAGACTTAGGAAGGTTTCGACTAAATATTCACTAAAAAAGCCAATGAAATCTGGCTAACTTCGTGTCTAATCTGACCAAGTATATCAACAGTTCTTCAGAAGTCTCTAAATCACACATAGCATCGATCTAGAATGTGACTACGACAGGGAAAGAGAGGATCATCTTACGTAATTTCCCTCTCTTCCAATAAATGTACAAGAGTATTAGAATAAACTTAATGGATATTACTGAATTTATCGAAAAATTCCCAAACAACTTACCAAAACATGAGCCGGTCTTTATTGATACTAAAAATCAAAAAAAACTACTAAGTGTAATCTTTCAATTAAAACTCTGCTTTAAAGATATTTCCGAATATCAACTAAAAGAATATTCCGAAATACTCCAACTCTATTATCAGGATAAAAAAAATGAATCTAACATGAGGTTTAAATTTGTTTATTTTCCATGGATAAAAAATGAAATTTATAAAATAGTCGAGCCTAAGATATTTTATGAACTTGTGACCTGGAGAAACAAGTTAAAAATAAATGAACAGGAACAAAAAATTATCAGTAACAAGAAACTAACAATCATCGGTTCTTCTGTTGGCTCATTTACAACTAAGATTTTGTCGAAGTCAGGTTTTCAGCATTTCAAAATCGCGGAGCTAAAAAATATGAAGCCTTCTAATACTCCACGAATGTACTGCGATAGCTTAAGACATTACGGTGTTCATAAAATTTACCCTTTAATGGAATCGATTTATGAATTTAATCCATACTCAAATATTCAGGTATTTAATGAGGGTATGAACGAAGTTAATATAAATTACTTATTTAATGATGCAGATATCATATTTGATTGTGCAGATGATCCTCGAACTAAACTTCGAATACATTCTGAAGCTAAAAAAAGGGAATTACCTTTAATTACTGGGTTCGATGAGCTTGGCTGCCTCATTGTGTTTAGATATGACAAACCTGAAATAATGGTCCATCACCTGCCCAACTTTGATATCGATGAAATAGAAGAATTAAAAAAAACTAATCTTGAAAATTACATTTTGAAATTAATTGATTTTATTCCAGGGAAATCTGGAGTGGGAAAATTGTCTAAAAGACAACAAGATACAATCGCATACGTACTCAAAGGAAATCTCGGCGGGTTCTCACAACTTGCCTGGGAAGCAGCTCAATTTGGAAGCAGTACTGCGAAAGCGGCAATTGACGTGTCCCTGGGTTCTGATATAGAAGGTGTGTATTTCGTTAATCTTGATGACATTTTTAATAAAAACAACGCATGAAAATTTCTTTATTTTTAAAGATTCTCATCTGCATAATAGCTTTAAGAATTTTATTGGTATCATAATATAGGATCGTATATTCTCATTTCAAAACTACCTCATAAGTATTTTCTAATAAATTCTGCATGTAAGTCCGTATTACTCTTAGGAATTAAAACATTGAAAATCTAACTTTTACAATATAAAATAATTCCTCAATGAATAATACGGAGTTGCTATGCAAA
>JABJPQ010000083.1 GCA_018663815.1 Halobacteriovoraceae bacterium
ATGCTTTTGCTACACGCTTCCTTCAGACCTTGCCTCACAACAACACCCTTGCGCTTCACTAACCTTCACCTCTATCAGGTTGGTATTGGGACTTGCACCCAATTAGTTTATTGCCATGCCCGGCACACATGAAAACTAAAAAAATAATTTTTTAGAAATCTGTAGTAATTTCGACTTTCGCCTCAATACTTTTTATTATTTACGACAAAATTATTAACTCCACCACTGTCGGCCCTAAGCACTTGAAATACCATTATTTTTTTGGGTTCAATCCAAAAAGTAAATATAAAATGACGAGATCAAGATACAAAACTAAGTATTAATGTTATTTTTTAAAGTCCGACAGATATAAAGTAATAAAATGGAAATTACTTCTTAAGCTTTATTGACCGAAATTTACGAATAGACGTTTTCTCTTAAAGTCCTAGCAACAACCTTTAAATGTATTCTCTCATTGTCATCACCTAGGAACATACTCCCCTCTTCAATAACACAGCTTAATTTCATACTTCGCTTTACAAATTTATCAATTGGCCCATTGTCGATTAGTTTCAAGTGGAAAATCTCTAATTTAATATTATTTATAAAATTACCTTTAATTTTATCGTACCAATCCTCAGCTTTATTATCTTGATATGTAAATATTTTTACATTATGTGATTTCCCTAGAGATTGCCGGATTCTTTTAAGTTCGGGTTGTCCAATATCTATCCATTGGATGATTTCTCCAATATCATTTTTTTGCCAAAGTGACGGTTCATCCACATTACTTAAACCTCTGGTGAACTCTAGATCTTTGTGTGCACAATAGAGAAAAGCTAATAGCCTGTACATCATACGCGATTCACTTTCAGAGGGATGTTTCGCTATTGTTAAATCATAATCCTCATAGAAATGAGTATCTAAATTGGATAAATTAATATTTATTTTGAAAATGGATGAACCAAGAGCCATTTAGTTTCCTTATTAAGCCTTAAACCTATCTCTAAGTTCTATTGTATCAAACTCAGCTGTCATTCTTCCCTTGGGATAAACTTCACTAGTTAAGAAACTCGTAATTTCCTCAAGTTCGTTTTCAGCCACAAGCTTTGACCAAAATTTTTTAGGTGCATTCCAAAAAAAGCTTTTGCTCTTTAGTAAATCCTTTGCATCAAAAGGGGCTTTTACACAATTTACACTAACTTGTTTTACTTTGGCATTAGCAAGAATTTCTTTTAGATAATCACCCTGCATAAGGAGATTTGCAAGAGCATCTACATCTGTTAAGGCCCTATGTCCTGAGTAATGAAACCCATGAAAAATACTAAGTAATTCTTGTTTTGAAGATATGAATCCTTTTGAGGCCCAATCCACTTGCTTGAACGAACATGTCCAAAACTTTGATGCGGAGATCTCTTTTATCTGCGGGATTGCTTCAATCATAGGCCTGTCAAAAGCAGCATTATGAGCAAGGATAAAATCAGACTCCGCTATAAGTTGTGCTACTTTATTCCAATCAATTTTTTTGCCTTTTACATCCTCTTTAGTTATTCCTGTAATTCCCGTAATAATGGTTGAAATCTCATTATTCACCGGTTCATTTAACTGTGAATATTCTTCAATGGGTTTTACCAGATAATGATCTTTCTTATGGTAAACCCATTTTCTAATGGCAATCTCAATAATCTCGTCTTTTTTGTGATCAAGACCTGTGGTTTCTGTATCCAGTATTGAGCAAATCCCAAACTCCGATGACATTTCTATTTCTTTACTAAATAGATCCTCCGGCAATTTTGTGAACTCCTTAATTGTAATGCTCTGATCTGCATTATATATATTATCTACAAAAAACTTTTTCATTATAAACCTGCTCTTTTATTGAAAGGTAATCTCTCACTTAGTTTCCTCATGATCACTTCTATATCCTCTCTTTCATTATTAATATACTTATTTATAGCTTCATGAAAATCGACTTGCTTAAACTTGTGAGCACTATAAGTCTTCACTGGTCTAAAGCCTCTGCTTATCTTATGCTCTCCTTGGGCCCCTGCCTCAAATACAGAGAATCCTTTTTTAATACAAAACTCAATTCCTTGATAAAAGCATAACTCAAAATGAAGATTAGGTATATTTACTTTTGATCCCCAGTAACGTCCATATAGGCGATCATTACTAAAGAAATATAAAGAACCAGCTATTGACTCTCCATCTTTTGTCGCTTGGACATAAAAAATATTCTCTTTAAGTCGTTCAAAAATCTTGATAAAGAAATCTTTAGTTAAATATGATATTGCACGCTTATTATCAATGGTAGCAAGATAAAAATCATACATTTCTTCGCCGTGCTCTGGGGTTAAACCATGACCAGTAAATTGATTTATAGTAACTGGCAACTTTCTTTCTTTTTGAATTTGTTTAGCTTTTTTATGTATTAAATCTTCTAAGAAATTTTCAAAACTAGTATATGATTTATTGATAAAGTGATATTGAAAACTATCCCTTATTATATAATTATACGACTTAAAGAACTCTAACTCTTCTTTTGTTAAAAAAAGAAAATGGGAAGAAGAAAAATGGTTCTCTTCATAGAACTTATTATAAGCTTCCATGATAATATGAGAGGATTCTCCTACGAAATGTGGAGTTGTCACTGAGGTAAAGGGAATCATTGAAGTCAATTTGGGATAATAAGGAATATTAAACTGATGATAAAAGTTGGCCCAATCCCAATCAAAAATATACTCTCCATAGCTATGTTCCTTAATAAATGTATAGAGACATGCTTTCTGGGGATTACTTATATAAACAGGATTCCACCCTGTCCCTTCTTCTATGCAATGGCTTTCTTCTAAGGTTTGAAAAAACTTGTATGATAGAAAAGGGGAATCAACATTATCTATTTGATCCCAGCAACTTTCTTTTAATTGATTTACTATTTTTGTAGGCATGATAGGTAAGCTTATAAATTTTCTAAGAATTTTTTCTTAGCGCGCTTCTTTGCTTGAGAGGGTCTTTTTCTTTCCCGGAAACTAGCACTAGAACCCACCTTTTTCTTTTTAACTTTTAAGGGTGGGAATTCTTTATGAAATGGATGATCTAATACGGTAGGTATAACTTTCTTTATCTTTTTTTGTACATTTCTCAGCAAAGCTAGGTCTCGTTCTCCGCAAAGAGAAATAGCAACTCCATCCTTTCCGGCCCTAGCTGTTCTCCCTATCCTATGCACATAACAGGTAGCATCATCAGGTAAGTTAAAGTTAATCACATGACTGATATCAAGAATGTCAATTCCTCGTGCTGCAATATCAGTAGCGACAAGTACACGAATTTCTCCAGCACTAAAATCTGCTATGGCCTGATCTCTTTGAGTTTGAGTTCTATTACTATGAATCTCTCCATGAGAGATTCCATTTTGTTCGAGGGCCTCTACAACATTTAAAACCCCGTACTTCGCTTTACAAAAGATCAGTACCCGTTCAATACTTTCATCTTCAAGTAATGACAAAAGTAATAACATCTTATCGTTTTCTTCTACAAAATAAACTAATTGATCAATTTTTTCGATGGTGGTGCTTTGAGGTGCAGACTGAACTTTTACAGGTTCAATTAATAATTTCTTGGCTAGTTCTTCAATTTGTCTAGGCATAGTTGCAGAGAAGAAAATTGTTTGTCTGTCTTCTGGTAACCGAGCAGAGATCGTTTTAACATCTTCTAAAAAACCAAAATCCAACATCATATCTGCTTCATCAAGGACAAATACTTCCAGCTCATCAAATCTAATATGCCCACCGCTCATTAAGTCCATTAATCTACCAGGTGTTGCCACGATTATATCCATTCCATCTTTTAATTCTTCTATCTGATTTTCTTTTCTTAATCCGCCTATCACGATTGCAGAATTAACTTTAGAGCCCTTTGAGTAAGAACAGATATTCTTATGAATTTGAGTAGCTAGTTCTCGAGTGGGTGCCAAAATAAGTGCTCGTACCTGAAACGCTGTCAGCTTATTTTGTACTCTTGCAAGTCGATCAATAATAGGCAGTGAAAACGAGGCAGTTTTCCCCGTACCAGTCTGTGCAATTCCCAGGAGGTCATAACCTTGCATTAAAGCCGGAATACTCTTTGCTTGAATAGTTGTAGGCTTAATATACCCTTTCTTTTGGATTTCGTTCAAAACTGAAGGTAATAATTTAAATGACTTAAAGTCAGACATACTTATCCTCTAATAATTTTAGGCACAATGCCATAGCTTCTTCTGTAAGTCACAATTACTTAAGGTTGAAGTATCAAATAAGCTCAATATTACCTTAATCCGTACTCTTTAAAGGTAGTTTCCAATCTTTTGGTGCATCTGATGAATAGCCTTCAAAAATCAATCCTCCGAAATCTTTTGTTAATTCTTCGCAAAATTTAATGATTTGCCCAGAGTCTTTATCCACAAAGATCTGCTCAAAAGAATCAAAATACCTTTTCTCTAAAATAGGGTCAATTTCGTTCAGCCTTCTTGACATCCACTTCCCGTGCCTGACCAACTGTCATTAGTTCGAAAATAAAATCAGCTAGTAGGAGCATTAATTTAACAGCGGCAGAAACTAATTCGTTATCATTGAGAGGTGCCCTTATATCATCTACCAAATCCGTGATCCCCAAAAGCTTAATTTCAAGAGTCTCGTCATCAAAGCCTTGTGAACCAACAGATAAGTGATCATCTGCTAATTTTTTTTCGGTCAAAGAAACCTCATTTATTTCGGTTAATGATCATCCTTCTCTAATCATTTGAGGCAGCGCGGGCTGATTATTTGGTCGCTCCTCTTTTTCGAAAAAATAGTTAAAAGAGGAGCCGCAACGATGGCTACACTTTATTATCATTGAATTGCTTTCATTATGAACCACTTGAGTTCGAAACAGGAACGCCGCAGAGTTTAGAAAATTCCTTTCCCCCTACAACTTTAATTATGCCTTTAATAACTCTAAATAATTATCGTACTTTACACATGACTCTACTCCAAGTCTGCTTTCACAAACTTGCAGCAATATCTGCCTATCGTCAGCTTCATTTCTAACTAGTTTACATTATGATAACACTACACCGATAAGTTAAGGGGGTTGCGACTTAATGAAAAATTTGAATATCAAAACACTTAGCTTTTCTTTGAGAGTTGTAATTGCTGTTTTAATCATTTTTTCTTCTTACATAGAGGCTTCAGAAAAAAGCTCTGTAGATAAAGTAAATATTGTTCTAATTGCGGATGTTTTTACAAATAAGAATGCTTTAAGAAATAATGATTTAAGTAAGATAATGAATAAACGCCCGGGTGAGTGGAAAATCATCAGAGTGACAACTACGAATGACATCGTAAAAGCAATTCATTTAAGTCCGAATAAAGAACTACAAACACTTCTAGTATATGGACTGCATACAACATATAACTCTAAAGAGAAGCTTTCAGCATCAACACGAAATTATAGCGATAAGCATAAGTCTTTTGTATATAACAGAGTTGATCTACATAATGCATTTAATTTAATTAATAGAAAAACATCACCAAATCTAGTAATTGCATTTAACTCATGCAATCTGGTACCAGATGATGACAGTGTTAGCTTGGATACTGTTACTTGCGTCAAAGGTCAAAGTGTCCACCCACAAAACGACAACAAGCAGTATAGACAAAGCAAGGTGCGCAATTTTTTCAACAAGTAGTGAAGTCTTGGAATATTAAAGATGCTTATATTTATGCAAATAATACAAGTGGAGTATCTTCTCCATCAAGTATGTTTGGTACACCTTTTTACGATATTCCAGGGGGGTTTAATAAGTTTGTAAAAGCCATCTTGCAAGCGACTTGGCCATTTAGTTACCCTGCGAATGAGTATTTTTACAATTTTTTAAATAAAGGTTATGTAGCAAGAGTTCACGAAAATAGAATGAGAATTTATAAATCAAAATTTCAAGATGTTCAAGATGGCATTCTGCCAGAGGAGTAAAGTAAGTTATTTGATCCTCTAGGATAGTTAACACTTTCTTCGAATAAATCATACTTCCACTTATTCTCTATCCGACAGCCTCCTTGTGAAAAAACTGAACACGTTTGTAATAACAAAGTGCTAACATTCAAAGAAACATCTACATAAATTTACAAAAGAATTTTCCAGGCTCTTGAGTTTCATTACTTTCAAAAATTATAGCTTCTTGTACTTTTCTTTTATCCCACTCATCACCACTTTCGGCCATAATATTGTCGACACTATTAATAGTTGGAGCAATACCAAAGTAAGTAAATTGACGGTATCTTTGATCCCCAAGAGTATCACTTAAAGGAGCAAATAATAATAATGTAGGAGCAGATTTTATATCTAAAGCTTTTCTAAAGGGCGAAATGGACGATGCTCTATATTCACCATCTACTCTTAAAGAAGTGTTAAGGAGTAAGCCAAGTGGTGAATAGTCACCGTCTCCCATGGCAATAGAAAAGACAAATTCCACGAGAGTTACTTGACCATTGTAAGCCAAGCTGTTTTTATATTCGCATTGAATGAAACCATCATCCAATAATTCATTCACATGTTCTTTATCTAAGTTAACCTGATGAAATTGTGGGGTATCCACAAGATCATTTGTAATTTTAATGTAAAAAGATTGCTTAGCAGCAACCGCATTTATGCTCATAAAAATAATAAGTGAACTGAGTGACAATAACGTTTTATTCATTTGAATTCTCCCTTTTAAGCTTTTTATCTATTCAAGGAAACTAAGTCAATAAACCAATCTCCGAGACCAAGATACGATGACTTCTCCACCACCAACCGATGACAACCGACATGCGTCATTCCTTCATATAAACCTTCATCACTAGAGATCATAACGATGGAGGTGGTAAAAAGCTTGTAAGCAGTTTATTTTGTCGAATGAATTTTGGAAAGGTCAACGAAGCATTACAAAACACCTATTTTAACTCTTTTTTTACAACTGAATAAAATTCTCCTGCCTCACCTATTTCTTTATCAATTTTACTAAAACCATTTTCTAAAAAACAAGACTCAAACCCATTAAATGTATTCCATGTCTTAAATCCTTCGCCATTTTTACTTTTTGGTTCAGGATACCCTTCAACAAATTTCCCGTTCATATTAACAGCTAACTCAGCCGCTGCTTTTACTAAGAAATTCTCTACGCCTTTATTTTTATAATCTTTTCTTGAGGTAACACAATGAATTGACCACTCGCTGTTATCACAATCAATATCTGTACCAATACAATCATGCCCAGGTAATGTATTACGTCTATCAAGTGCGCACCAACCAACGGGAACTTTTTCATCCTCTACATAAGCCAAAATTCCAAATACTCTATCTGTACAAACCAAATCTTTCATCGCTAGCTTTGCAGCTTCACCTTCAAAGTCCAACCCCATAGGTAATCGATGATTCATACACCAACATCCACTACAAGCTCCATCAAACTCGAAGTATGCTTGAAAATCTTTCCATAAATCTTTGTTTAGTTTTTTGAAATTAAATTTCATTTATTAATTCCTTATTTACTCAATAGTTGTTCATTTAATTTTTTTATAATTTCATATTCAGGTATAACTTTGAATCTAATAACTATATCGTTTTCGACACTCAATAAAACATAACCAGCTCCACCCTTAGCTTTAACAATTTCTTCTGCTGTCGAAAGCGTGGCATACTTTAAATAACCACTCTGCCCCTTTGTAAAAAGCTCATAATTCTCTTCAATATTGCCTAGGACAAACGATCCTTCATTATTTTTCAAAAAATCTTGTAACTTTGCATCCATTGATTCTGCCAGTTCATTTGTATCTTTTTGTAATTTTTCAAGTCTGTGCTCGTTATGATCAAATGCTCTTTTGATCATCTCAGGTGCGCCCCTAACGTGCTTCATACCAATAGATTGTTGAACAAAAACGGAATTAAAGACCCCCGACCTTGACACATTTCCACTCACCAGCCCCTCCTTTGAAAAGGTTATTAAACATAATAATAACAAGTATTTTAGCTTTTTCATCTGAATTTAATATACACTTTTTTTATTATTTGTACCTACTTAGGAAGATGAATATGGAGAACTGACACAGTAAGTCGCCGTAGTGGAGTTGGTGTGACCTCGTAACTTTCCAAACTTGGCCACAAAATCTCTCCTTGTTTGTGTTAAGGATTTTCATTAACCAGTTTTTTATTTAATGTTGCTTAGGTACTAAAAGTTATTGCATCTCATGATAATACGTTTGTTGTTTTTTTGATTTTAACATGCTGAAATGTCATTAATCATCTTTGGCTTAGACAAATATTTGCTAAAACGAGACCTAGAACCAACCTACCGAATTTTTAAGAGAGTGTTAGAAAGCTAACACCCCTTGTAAACTTCGTCTGATATCTACTTTTAAAAAGAATCTCCCTGTACACTAAGACAAACCATTTAATAAATGAATGAGGAAATAATATGAAAAAACAATGTACAGCTTTAGTATTTTTGGCATTAATATCATCATTTTCAACATTTGCTTCTAATCCTTGTTTAAATATAAGTGAGGAATATGTTGGGCAAAATGATACTATGATTGAAGCATTTAGATGTAATGAAGTTGTAGAGGGGTCGTTCAAACCCCATATTAGTTATGTTACAAATGGTGACGTTTACGGTGCAGACATCTGTATATCTAAGTGGAAAATTGAGGGTAATGACTACATAGTTATTAATGGAAAGATAGATGCAGGTGGAAATTTATTTGGAAGTAAAGCTATAACATCTCGAGGTAATATTTCTGCGATTAACCCAATCATTGCTGAAACTGATCAATATTTCCGAATTCACGAAGATTATACTTTTGAAAATCAGGATAAAATTAAATTTCAAGATGGTTACAGTCAGGACGGGCTAGCAGTAATCGCAACCTTTACTAAGACTGACGAGAAGTTAAGTATTACGAAATCTGACGTGGATGCCTCTTTAAGTCAAGCTGGAGTTGAATTTAGTGCAACTCTCAATTGTCAAAAGAACTAAGGTAAAAATAAGTCAAAAATATTTTTATCAAACTGATTAAACCTTCAACCTTGATAATTAATAATCCGTATAGTATGGGCAATCAATAACTGATTTTGCTAACCATGGTTAAAGTATAGGGATTTCTCTAACCCCCTTCCAAGTGCTTGGATTTTGTAGTTGCACTTCCTCTAATATCTTACAATCTTGTTTCCAATTAATCTCTTAGTTCTATGAGATTAAATTTTTCATACATTTTCTAATTAAAATACATATGAATTAATAAGTGTTAAAAACATGCTTATGCTATTAATTGGAATTTCTATAATTACAATTTTTCTATCTCTTAATGCCAATTCCACATATTTGGAGACAAAAATTCCTGTTGCCCTTAATTGGAGTAATTCTTCTGAGTTAAATTATGAGTTAAGTATAAAGTACTTCTTACCTTCTCAAGGAGTGCCGATTAGACGCTTATTATTCTTACTCCCCGGAGGACCTGGGAATAGCTGTGACTCAGACTTTAAAAAAGAAAACAATACCTTTGCCTTAGCAAAATTAGCGAAGAAAAATACACTCGTTGTTTGTTACTCCCCTAGGGGGAATAATTCCTTATTTTATCTTGAGAAAAATAAAATTGGTGACGCTTATAACCCAGTCGACTTTAGCCTAGATCAACAAGTTAACGATATAATTAAAATCAAAAAATATTTCTACGATCATATTCCCGAGATTAGAGAGTTTTGGTTATTAGGTTTTTCTCACGGTGGTGTTGTCGCGGCGAAGACTGTAACAATGTTTCCTCATGAAATTGATGGAGTTATTTTACTTGGACCATCTTTAGGGGTAGACACTCCTGCTTGGCGAATTAAATCATGGCTTACCCAAAATCCAAAGATAAAAACGAATATGAAAAAGTTAATCATAAAAGCTAAAGATGGAAAACTCAGAGTCAGAGAAAAACAAATTTCAGCAAATCAAATACAGGCTGCTGTTGTTTTTTCATTTTATATTGGAGTTCCATTATCCATAGAGTTGAAAAAAATTAGTAGAGCAAATATTGGAGAAGCTCTTGCTAATTGGAATAGCCTAAATGAGGGTGCATTTATCTTGCCTTTCTTGAGTTTTTTGGAAAGAAAAAAGTCCCTTATCAATCAAACTCTAGCTGATCTTATATATTGCAATGAACTATCTGGCAGTTGTGATGGAGAGCAAAGTAACCTCAAATATGAAATACCTCTTCAAACAAAATTTTCTGCTATGTCTAACATTTCAATACAAAAATTCACAATGCCAACTCTGATAATTCATGGGAAAGATGATCAATCAACTGAAACTCTTGAAAGACTTAAACAGTTTATTCACTTAATCCCCAGCAAGGCTAAGGAGATTCATACTCTGGAGAACATTGGCCATTCTGTTCATATAGAAAACACGTCAAAAGTAGAAAAGATCATTCTAAATTTCTGGAAATAACACTTTCCAAAGTGACGATACAAAATAACAC